>CBDTZF010000047.1:0-11797 GCA_965364825.1 uncultured Rhodocyclaceae bacterium
GCGCAACGCAGTATCGATGGCGTCGACATCGACCTCGGCGACGAACTGCCCGAGCGCATGCACCACTTGCGCCGGCGTGCCCGGCGCGTCGGCCCGCCATTGGGCAATTGGTGCGCGCTCGGTGAGCGGGTCGAAGCGTGCAGCGACGTCGGAAAGCTGGTGCAAGGCGGCGGCGCCGCTGGGCAGCGCCTGCCACGGCAGGGTGGCGGCGAAGGGCTGCCGGTTGGGGATGTCGGGGCTTGGAATCGGCAGGCCGTCGGGCCAGCGCAATGTCCATTGTGTATGGAGCGGAGTGAGCGCGATGTCGCCGGCCAGCGTGGCAGCCGGCGGCACACCGCCAAGCCGTGCGAGCAGGGTGTGCCACAGCAGGCGTGCGCGGCAGCCGACCGCGTCCGCTTGTTTCGGTGCGGTACAGCCGGCGCGCCAAATCGTCTGCGCCACCGGCAGCAGGTTGGCGCGGTCGGTGGCGTCGTCGATGGCGTTGGGGACGTCGATGCCGTGGCGCCAGGGCAGGCCGTAGTAGTCCTTACCGGTTTTCGCGAGCAGGCCGGCGATCACCGCGCTGCCGCTGGTTTCGTCCCAGCTCTGACGCGAGAAGATGGGTGCTTCGTTCTGATGGCAGGCGAGGCACAGGCCGCGATTGCCGGCGCGCAGACGGGGCGTGCTGCCGGCACGATAGTCGTCCACAATCTCGAACTCGAAGCGCCCCGCGCCGGGGTTGTAGCTGATCACTTCGAGCAAGTTGGCGGCGGCGTGAAAGCCGATGTAGAGCCGATCCTTGAGCAGCGGCGCGTCGGGCCGCGCCGGCTCGCCGGTGACCGCAATCACCGCGCGCGGGGTGTCGAAGTAGTGCGCGTCGCCGGCGCTGTGGCGTTGCAGCGAGCGGCCCACGGGGATGAGCACGATGCGCAGTCCCGCCTCGCCTTCGGCCAGTTGCGCGCTCAGGCGCGCGACCAGCGCGCCGAGCGGATACGGCACGTCGAGCCGCTGCGTGCCCTCGGCCATGAACAGCCGGGCGAACAGCGAGCCTTCAGCCGCGCCGGCGTGCGCTGCGGGCCACATCACGCCGAGCAGCAGGAAGAGGCACAGCCGCGGCCGTAGCATGTTCCGGGCTCACTGCGCCGCCGCGGTGACGATGGTGCGCCGCTGGGTGCCACTCCAGCAGTCTTCCGCGACTTGGCCGGTCTCGCGGAAATCGTCCTCGGCCGCCTCGGCCACCGCTTCGTTGTAGAGCACGAAATTCACCACGAAGCTGCGGTCGATGTAGGCGCGGCCGAGATAGAAGCCGGGCCGCACCATGCGGATTTCGTCGCGGATGGCGAAGCCGTCGCGCCCGCCCATCACGTCGGGCATGCGGCGGTAGCCGGGTAACTGGTCGGAGAACGCGTAGTCGATGATGATCGATTCACGCCGGCCGTCGAGCAGGCTCTGTCCGCAGTACAGCTGCGCCGGAAAGAGCAGCCACTGGTCCTTGCCGTCGACCTCGATGCTGCCGAGCGGGTTGGAATTGCTCTCCTCGACCAGGCCGACCGCCTTGAGAGGCCCGAGATCCTCGATGCGATTGCGCAGGATGCGGTCGTCGCGATAGAACACCTTGCCCTTCCACAGGATTTCGCCGATCAGGTCGAGCTTCTTGCCCGCCACGTTGACCAGCAGGCCGCGCAGGCCGCCACCGGCGATTTCCGACAAGCGCAGCTTGCCGCTGTCGCCGCGCGGGAAAAACAGGTCGCCCTCGTAGGGACCGTCGGGAATCGGCCCCGCGCTGAGGCGCGCGTAAATCTGGTCGACCTGCTCCTGGTCGAGCACGGCGAGATTCTTCGGCGTGATCTTGTAGAGGTCTTCGACGCTCAGCGGGTGGCGATATTCGACTTCCGCGAAATCGGGCTTGGCGTTGTGCGCCTCGCCCCATTCGGCGAAGGCGACGTCGGGCGGCGCCACGTCGCCGCAGGCGGCAAGCAGGCTCGCCGCGCTGGCGATGGCGAGGAGGCGGGCGGTGCGATGTGAGATCGTCATGACAGTCTCCTCGCTCACAGGGTGGCCAGGAAGGCGACCAGCGCGTTCTTGTCGGCATCGGGCAGGTCTTCGCCAAAGCGGTGGCCGGCATTTTCGATCTCGGCAAAGCACGAGCTGTAGATCTGCTTGACCAGATAAGGCCGCTTCTTGAGCGCCTCGACCAGGCCGTTGGGCTCGCTCACCACTTCCTTGGTGATGCCCTTGAGGTCGGCCAGGATGCGCTGACCGGCGTCCTCGCCCCAGTGCTTGACGAGGCGCGCCTCGACTTCATCCGGCTTGAACTTGGCCTGCACCAGATCGACGATGAAGTCCTTGTGCTGGAAGTTGCCGACCGTGCCGGCGTTGACGCCGCGCCCGTCGATCGTTGCCGGAATGGTGAGCGAGAAACCAAGCAGCTTTTCCTTATCGGTGCCGTCCCACAGCCTCGGGCCGACGCGCAGGGTCACGTCCTGGTTCAGCAGCGTCACCTTGGGAATGCGCTGGTCGGGGTTGAGCAGCGAATCCATACTCGCCTTGAAGAGCAGGAAACGCCCTTCCACGCTCGGGTCGTAGGGGAAGCACGCCGGCTGGTCTTCAGGCGGCAGCAGCGACAGCGTGGTGGCGTCGACATAGCGCGGGCGCATCGCGTAGAACGCGTTCTGCTTGTTGGCCGGCTTGCCGCATAGCTCCGGACCGATGGCGTTGTTGTGCATGAACGGGGCATGCGCCCACAGGCTGAGCAGCGAGATGTTGCGGTAGTAGCTGCGCCCGCCATCGGCCGGCTCGGTGAGGTTGGGGTCGGGCGGCTGCGCGCGCAGCGTCTCCGAGCCATATTCCTCCCAGATCTTGCCGGTCATGTGGTTGGAGTGCAGCGCGCGGCAGCGGAAGGTGCCGACCTCCGACACCAGCGTCGATTTGTCGTTGCCCATCCAGTCGACGCGCTTGCCGGTGTCATTCACCTTGTGGAAGTCGAGCGCGTCGAACTGGCCGGCCTCGGCTTCGGGCTGGCTAGAGTGGCAGCTTGCGCAGGTGGTGGCAAACAGGTCGCGCCCGCGCGCCACCGCGCCGTCGCCGAATTCGTCTTCCAGATCGGCGATCAGATCCTGCGTCGAGTAGGTGGCCGCGGGGTCCTTATGGCGCACTTGTGTTTCGCGCGCTTCGCGCAGATCGGTATTGCGCGCCTCGGCCGAGACGAAGAAATCGAAGATGTTTTGCACGCGATCCTCAATCGCGCGGAAGTTGGGGCAGTCGCGCCGGCACTGGCCGATTTCGAACGGTGTCTGGCTGAAATTACGCTGTTGCGGATCGACCTGACGCAGGTCGGAGAGGTGATTCACCCAGCACTGCTCGGAGCATGAGCCGATGTTGAAATACACCCGCTGGATGGCTTCGAGCGCGCCGATCGAATCCTCGCCGCCCTTGAGGATGTGATGCACGGTGTCGGTCTGCAACGACTTCTCCCAGCACTTGCCGTCGCGCTCGGGCTCACACCAGCAGCTGCGATCCGATTTGCCGTCGCAGCTCGTCGTCTTGCGCCACTTGAGCACTTGCTCGCCTTCGAATACCGGGCGCTGGCTGATGTTGATCAGCGCGTTGATGGTGCCGGGGTTATTGACCTGGTCGTTGGGAATCGCCGAGGTGTCGCTGGTGCCGGGGCGGGCATGCGCGAACATCTGCCATTCGAGCGTGTTGCTCGCCATGCCGGAGACCATGATCTCGCTGATGCGGGTGTACTGGTTGCCGAGCAGGCCCTTGATGTTCTCCCACTTCGGGTTGGCCGGGTCGGCCGGCGGGTTGAGCGGGTCGAAGGCAATGTGGCAGGAGCCGCAGGCCGTGCCGATCAGAAAGGGCGGTTCAACGGCGCCGTCGAGCAGGCGGCTCTTGGCCGGTTCGCCGGTGCCGCCGGCAGCGGGAATCTTGCGGTTGTAGCCGTCCCAGGTGCCAGTGCGGCCGTTGATCGCCACCCAGGTGTCGCGGTCAAAACGTGGATTGGGAAACTTGCGGATGCCGAGCGCGCCGGTCGAGGTGCCGAACTTGAGATCGCAGGCTGACTGGCGCTGGTCGTTGGGGCCGTGCGGATCGTCGGCGGCGAGGGCCGCGTCACGAAAATCACAGGCCGGGTCGGTGTAGCCGGGTTTGCCGACGTATTGCAGTAACTCCGTGTCTCCCGGACACCAGTCGAGGCCGTAGGTCTCATCGAGGCTCTTGGCCGGGCAGTCGCGGCTGCCGGGGGTACAGCAGCTCGGGTCGTTGATCGCGCCCCAGGCGCGGAAACGGTCGCCGCGCTCGTCTGAACGCAGCACGCGGAACCAGTCGATCAGCACGCCGACACGCTGTTGAAACACATAGGTGTGGAAGCGGTCGTTGCCGGCGGTGGCCTTGAACCAGATCAGCCGGCCGGCGCATTCCGAGGCGTTGAGCCCTTGACGCGCACAGGCTTCAAAATACGGCACATCCTGTTCGTGGATGCGCGGGTTCTCAGTCGTGTTCGCTGCGGTGGCGGTGGGCGTCAGCGGCGTCATGCCGACGAGGGCAAGCGTGATGAGGGCAAGAATCAAGCGGACCATGACAGGCCTCCGCGTCAGATCGGTGACCGGCCCGGGTTGGCAGGCAGTGAAGGGAACATTTCACCGCAGGGCATCCGTCAAAAGCCGGATGAAAATGGGCGCTGGTCGGGGAGGCGCAGATCGCGCGCCACCGTTTTTATTGTTCTGCAGTTCTTATTGTTAGCACGCGACGACTCGATTACAAGACCTCAGTGCACTGTGTCACATGGTGTGAAATGGCTTCATGGCGCCATTTGCGAGCCGTTTCAACTCGAACAACTGACCGTCAGCGTGCGCGCCCAGTCGGGTGCGGGGGCGGCAAAGCGGGCGAAATCCGGCTGTTCCGAAAACGGCTGTTGCAGGCAGTCGTGAATGGCGTGAAGTTCGCCGAAATCGCCCTCACGAGCCGCGTGCGTGGCCGACTCGGCCATCCAGTTGCGCAGCACGAAGGCGGGGTTGACGGCGTCCATGGCGGTGCGCCGGGCGGCGTCATCGCGCGTTTCATGGACGAGGCGCGTGCGCCACTGGGCAAGCCAGGCGTCGCAGGCCGCACGGTCGGCACACAGTGCGTGGATTGTGGCATCTGCGCCGTCCTCGGGGCGCGCCGGCAACGCGCCGAGGCGGCGGAAAAACAGCGGGTAGTCGCAGCGCTGCGATTGCAGCAGATCGTACAGCGCGCCGATCAGCGCTTCGTCGCCGGCATGGCGCTGCGCGAGACCGAGCTTGGCGCGCATGAGGGTGAGGTAACGGCCGTTGTAGGTGGCGGCGAACGCCTCGTCGATCGCGTCTTTCACCGCGTCCGGGTTGTGGATCAGCGGGCGCAGTGCGTGGCCCAGCACCTGCAGGTTCCACAGTGCGACGCGGGGTTGCTGGCTGTAGCGGTAGCGGCCGGCGTGATCGGACTGGTTGCAGATATGCTCGGCGTCGAAGGCCTCCATGAAGCCGAAGGGACCGTAGTCGAGCGTGAGGCCGAGAATCGACATGTTGTCGGTGTTCATCACGCCGTGCATGAAGCCGACCGCCTGCCATTGGGTGATAAGCGCGGCGGTGCGCGCGCTGACTTCGGTGAGCATCGCCAGCAACGGATCCTCGCTGGCGCGCGCGTCGGGATAGAAGCGGTCAATCACATAGTCGGCGAGGGTCTGCAGTGCCTCCATCCGCTTTTCGGCGAACCAGTACTCGAACGATCCGAAGCGCACGAAGGTGGGTGACATGCGGGTCAGTACCGCCGCCGCCTCGGGCTGCTCGCGCATCACCGGCAGCGCGGAGCCGACCAGGGTGAGGGCGCGCGTGGTCGGGATGCCGAGCGCGGCCATCGCCTCCGAGCACAGAAACTCGCGGATCGACGAGGCGAGCACGGCGCGACCATCGCCGTGGCGCGAGTAGGGCGTGCGCCCGGCGCCCTTGAGTTGCAGTTCCCACGGGCCGTCCGCGCTGCGTACTTCGCCCAGCAGGTGGGCACGACCGTCGCCCAGTTGGCCCGCCCAGATACCGAACTGATGGCCGCCATAGACCGCCGCGAGCGGCTCGCTGCCGGGCAGCACGGTATTGCCGGCGAAGGCGTCGACGAACTCGGCACGTGTCGTTTCTTCGCGCGGCAGGTCGATCAGCGCCGCCGCCGCGCGACTCGTGATGACCGCATGCGGCTCGGGCAGGCCCCACGGTTTCAGGCGCGTGTAAAACGCGTCGGGCAGTCGCGCAAAGCTGTTATCGAAGGACAGGGTGTCGAGGCGGGTGGGCATGGCTGTGGTGTGCGGGGCAGTTTTGTCGTTGTGACCAATAGTGTGACAGCGCGCCGGGTGCGATGCGAGTTGAGGTAGGCTTGTCCGCAAGACAGTCGCGGTGCTTGCCAAGGATGGTGCGCCGCAGGATGAGAGGAGCTGCCATGCCGATGTTCATCGATGATTCGCCGCCGGGAGAGTGCATTTTCTGCCGTCTGGTGGCGGGCGAAATCCCGTCTTCACGCGTCTATGAGGACGCGCAGACGATTGCTTTCATGGATCTGGGTCAGGTCAATCCCGGCCATGTGCTGGTGGCCGTCAAGCGCCATGCGGCGACGCTGTTCGATCTCACGGCGGAGGAAGCCGGCGCCGCCATGCAGACCGCGCAGCGCGTCGCACTGGCGGTGCGCGACGCCTTCGATCCGCCCGGCCTCACGCTGCTGCAGGCCAACGGCCGCGAGGGTGACCAGACCGTGTTTCACTTTCACATGCACGTGGTGCCGCGTCACGGCAATGACGGTATCGCCTTGTCCTGGCCGCGCAAGGACCCGGCGGTCGAGGTGCTCGAATCGTATGCGCAGCGCCTTCGCGCGGTGATGAATGAACCGAACGGGTAGGGGCGAATAGCCATTCGCCCGCTCCACTCCTGCATTACGCCCGCCAGAACGGCTTGCTGCCCTCAACATCCGCCTGACTGCGGCTGATGCCGATATCGCGCAGCAGGTGGTCGCTGAGTTCGCGCAATTGGGCCCGCGACCGGCTGCGCTCGCGCCATAAATGCCATGTCGCCGCAGCGCTGCCGAAATGTGCGACGAGGCGATTGCGGAGATTGCGGGGGGTGGCGGCAGGGCGTTCGATGCAATGTGTCAGTGTGTTCATTTTGTGTCTCCCGTGGCTGATTGAAACCTGTCTGCAGCCTGGGCGCCGGGCGAAAAACATTCCAATCGTTTATGTCGATGCGGGTGTTCACAAATCGTGATGGCGCTGCAGCGCGCGATACGTTTTACTGTGAATGGACTGACTCACTGAACGGACGCACCGGCATGGACCTGCACCACCTCAGAACTTTCGTCACCGTGGCCGAGGAGGCGCACCTGACACGGGCGGCCGAGCGCCTGTTCACCAGCCAGCCGGCGATCAGCGCGCATATCAAGGCGCTGGAAGAAGAACTCGGCGTGCGCCTGTTCGAACGCACGCCAAAGGGCATGAAACTCACCCCGGCTGGCGCGCAACTGCTTGGTCGGGCGCAGCAGGCGCTGGGCGCGGCACACGATTTTGTCGAGTATGCGCGGGGGCTTCGGGATGAGTTGCTGGGGGCGGTGAATATCGGCCTCAACAGCGACGCGCGCTTCCTGCGGCTGACGGATATTCAGCGTGCCCTGAGCACGCGCTATCCGCGTCTGGAAGTGGCCTTTCTGTCCGGCGGCACGCAAACCAACCTGCGCGCCTTGCGCACCGGCCGGCTCGATGCGAGCTTCATCAGCGGCGAGAGTGATGATGCGCAGATCGAATCTTTCGTGATCGATCAGGAAGTGATGGCAGTGGTGGCGCCAAAGGGTCGGTGCGACGGCATCGACGTGTCCGACGTCGCGCAGCTGGCACGTCTGCCGTGGGTGTATACCTCGCCCGATTGCGAGCATTACAGGGTGATGCGCAGCATCTTCGAAGCGCATTGCTGCCAGCCGGCCAAGACCGTGGTGGCCGATCAGGAGGATGCCGTGCTGGCGATGGTGACGGCCGGCTTCGGGCTGGGCATCGTGCGCCGCGAGGATGCATTGCGCACCGCGCAGGAGGGCCCGGTCGAGGTGTTACCGCTGGACCTGGCGCCGGTCAGCCTGCGCTTTGCCTACCTTGCCAAGCGCGCCAATGACCCGGTGCTGCGCGCCGTGGCTGACGTGATCTCCGAGGTATGGGCGCTGGCAGATGCGCCCGAGCGCCGCGCCGGTTAACCGCGACCGGGCGCGCGTCGTTCAGGGCAGCAGCCCCTTGGCGACCAGATCCTTGATCATGCCGTCGGCGAGACGTCTGACCGAACCCGCCAGATCGCGCGGATCGAACAGTTCGGCCTTGCCGCTCCACAGCAGCCGTTGCGGGTCGAGCGTGTACAGGCTCAACTCGACCACCATTACGCGCACGGTGTCGTAATAGCCCGGATCGAGCATCAGCGGGTAGCCAAGATGGGAATGACCCCACAGTCCGTAGTGATGGCGGCCGAACAGGTAAGTGGCGCCGGGGCGGTAAACCGGTTGGTCGCGCGTTTCGATGATGCGCACGACGAGGATCGAATTGAAGCCAAGCGCCTGCGCGCGTTCGGTCACTTCTGCCTGCGTCGGCGGTGCGACCGGCAGTTCCTTGATCGCAGTGTACGCGGCGGTGACGTCAATCGCGGGCTGCAGGGTTTGCGCGAACAGGTCTTCGGACTGCCGGCGATCGGTTTCCGACGGCACCATGACAAAGGCCAGCGTCCTGCCGAGGCTTGCGTCGCCTGCGTTGTCGGCGATCCATGACTGTTCGATGGCCGAGCTGGCGCAGCCGGTCAGTGACACCAGGCTGATGATCAATACGGCGATTCTGGCGAACATGCAGGCACTCCCGGAGACGACAAACGCAGATGGTTTGGCGTAGACGCCTGTTGCGGTGCGGAGGTTCGTGCCGCGGAGGGCAACAAAAAACCGGCGGAGGGCTCCGCCGGTTTTTTTGGGTGCGCAAACGCCTGAGCGTTACGCCTTGGCGCGCGCCTTGACAACCCGGCGCGCCGCATGCAGCAACGGCTCGGTGTAGCCATTGGGTTGCTCGCGGCCCTTGAAGACGAGATCGCACGCAGCCTTAAAGGCGATGCCGTCGTAGGCCGGCGCCATCGGCCGGTAGTTCGGATCGTGTGCGTTCTGCTTGTCGACGATCACCGCCATGCGCTTAAGCGTTTCAAGCACCTGTTCCTGCGTGCACAGGCCGTGATGCAGCCAGTTGGCAATGTGCTGAGAGGAGATGCGCAGCGTGGCGCGGTCTTCCATCAGGCCGACATCGTTGATGTCGGGCACCTTGGAGGCGCCCATGCCCAGGTCCACCCAGCGCACCACGTAGCCGAGCAGCCCCTGGGAGTTGTTGTCTACTTCGTGCTGGATTTCGTCGGCGCTCAAGGTGCGATCGCCGAGCAGTGGAATGGTGAGGATGTCGTCCACGTTGGCGGGCTTGCGGCTCTTCAATTCGAGTTGCCGCGCGCGCACGTCCACCATGTGATAGTGCAGCGCATGCAAGGTGGCGGCGGTGGGCGAGGGCACCCACGCGGTATTGGCGCCGGCTTCCAGATGGGCGATTTTGGAGGCCATCATGTCGGCCATCCGATCGGGGATCGCCCACATCCCCTTGCCGATCTGGGCGCGGCCGGGCAAGCCGCAGGCCAGGCCGATATCGACGTTCTGGTTTTCGTAGGCACGGATCCACTTCATCGTCTTCAGCTCGGCCTTGGGCGCGAATGGACCGGCCTCCATGCTGGTGTGGATTTCGTCGCCGGTGCGGTCGAGAAAACCGGTGTTGATGAACACCACGCGTTGTTTGGCGGCGCGGATGCACGCCTTGAGGTTGACCGAGGTGCGGCGCTCCTCGTCCATGATGCCGACCTTGATGGTGTTGCGCGGCAGGCCGAGCGCGTCTTCCACGCGGCCGAACAGTTCGACCGTAAAGGCCACCTCTTCGGGGCCGTGCATCTTCGGCTTGACGATGTTGATGCTGCCGGTGGTGGAGTTGCGGAATTTGCTGTTGCCCTTGAGATCGTTCACGGCCGCAGCGCAGGTAAACATCGCATCCATGATGCCTTCCGGGATCTCGTTGCCCTTGTCATCGAGAATGGCCGGTGTGGTCATGAGGTGGCCGACGGTGCGCACGAACATCATGGCGCGTCCCTTGAGCGTGAGCGTGCTGCCGTCGAGCGCGGTGTAGTCGCGATCGGGATTCATACGACGCACGATCGTCTTGCCTCGTTTCTCCAGCGACTCTTCCAGATCGCCGCGGATCAAGCCGAGCCAGTTGCGATAGGCCTTGGCCTTGTCTTCGGCGTCCACGGCGGCCACCGAATCCTCGCAATCCATGATCACGGTGAGCGCCGATTCGATCATCACGTCCTTGATGCCGGCGGCGTCGGTCTTTCCGATCGGGTGGTTGCGGTCGAACTGGATCTCGAAACGCAGGCCGTGCTTGGCGAGCAGAATGGCCTCCGGATCATCGGTCGCACCGCGGTAACCGATGAGCTGGCTATTGTCGGCCAGGCCGGTCGAGCTGCCGTCCTCGAGCACGACCTTGAGCGCGCCGTTGTCGATGAAGTAGCGCGTGGCGTGCTTGTGGTTGGCCTCTTCCAGCGTGGCCGACTCGTTGAGCACGCCGCGCACGTAGTCGACCACCCGGGCGCCACGCACCGGGTTGTATCCGCTGCCGCGTTCGGCACCGTCGTCCTCGGCCAGCACGTCAGTGCCATAGACGGCGTCATACAGACTGCCCCAGCGCGAATTGGCGGCGTTGAGCGCGAAGCGCGCATTCATCACCGGCACGACAAGCTGCGGGCCGGCCTGGCGGGCGATTTCGGGCTCGACGTTTTCGGTTTCGATGGCGAAGTCGTCGTCCGCGGGCACGAGGTAGCCGATTTCCTGCAGGAACGCCTTGTAGGCGGCAAAGTCGCCTTTGCCGTTGGCGCGATGCCACTCGTCAATCTTCGCCTGCAGGGCATCGCGCTTGTCCAGCAGCGCACGATTCTTCGGCGCCAGATCGGCGACGATTGCGCCAAGCCCTGACCAGAACTGGTCTGCGCTGACGCCGGTGCCGGGGAGGATCTCGTTCTCAAGCAGTTGTTTGAGCGTGTTGGCGACCTGCAGGCCGCTCAGCTGGGTACGTTCGGTCATGGAAGTGGGCCTCAAATACGCCGGTACCGGTTCGGCAAAATCCTGGAGGGACATCTTCGCCGGGGAAAAAATCCCCGCCATTCTATCGGCTGAATCCCCGTTGCGGGGCCGATTTGACGAATAGTCGATATAAGACGGTCGCAGCAGCACCCTATTTTGCCATATGGACCGCTAGCCAGACGGTTTCCGCTGCGGTGTGCGCGACGCGGTGACGGCAGCGCGCCGGAAGCAGCAACCAGTCGCCCGGCCCGAGCGCCCGGCTGTGACCATCGCTGAATTCAAGCGTCGCCGAGCCGCGCACCAGCACCACCCATTCGTCCGCGGCCTGTTCATACCAGAAACCTGGCGGGCTGGCGTGATGATGTGAAACGATACGTTCGATGCGCACGCAGCCGGTGTCGAGCAGCGTGGTACCCACTTCCCCCGCTTGCGCCGTGGGAAGTGGGTCGAACAGATTGCCGCCATGGGTTCCGTTCATCTTGGTTGATCTGGCACAGAAAAATGCATCTTGCCACGCGCCAGATGGTCGGTTGAAACGGATTTCCATCTGCCCAAAGCGGCCAATACGTTACATGGCGCAGAATGCGGCAACGAGCGCGATGCCGTTTGCATTGGGCGCCATTGAGTGTCAAAAACAGGCCGTGCAGGC
>CBDTZF010000048.1:0-11788 GCA_965364825.1 uncultured Rhodocyclaceae bacterium
GCCGATAGAGTCGAGACGGATACGATGCGCGAGGCGATCAACCAGATCTACTTGCGCCACGGCAATCCCGCCCCGTGATGTAGCTGTCGCATGGTTGAACTCGATACGTGAAAGAAATTGTCGCCGCCACTGATCTCAAGCTCGGCATGTTTGTCGCCGAACTCGATCGCCCCTGGCTGGAGTCGCCGTTCCTGATTCAAGGCTTCGTGCTTGAGGACGATCAGACCCTGATGAAGGTGCAGTCGCTGTGCCGCTTCGTCCAAGTCGATTGGCAGCGTAGCGCGGGCGAACATTTCCGCGCGCCGCAGCGCAACTCGGTTAAATCGACGGTGGGTGACAGCCTGGCCGACAGCGTGCGGGTGGTGCGCAAGCAGGCGCCCCCGTCGCCGCGGCGCGATTTTGTCGAGGTGATGCGCTGGCTGCGCAGCGGCGGAAAATCGCCAACACCGGGCACGCTGCCTGCCGCTGAGCCTGCGGCGCGTCCGCGCCGCGAGACATCCGACGTGCACGGCGACGTGCGCGAATTCGCAACATCGGGGTCGAGCGATCACACGGCCGACCAACACACCGGATCGCCCATCGGGTGGCGAGGGTTCTTCGGGCGGTTGTTCGCCGAACGGGGCGATGCCGCAGCGCCAACCGGCCAGCGCACTGTCAACACGCACCAAGCTGTCGAAACGTCGCACCACGAATCTGCTGCAGCCGCCGGTGCCACGCTGTGGATCGAGGAAATTGCGGTTGAAGATGAACTGGTCAGTGCCGCGCCGGTGTACGGCGAAGTGCTCGGTTCGGTCGAGCAACTGATCAAGGACGTCCAGAACAACCTGCGGCCCGATATGGAGCGCGTGCGCAGTGGCGTCGACGACATGATGCACAGCGTGGTGCGCAACCCCGACGCCCTGCTGTGGCTGACGCGCCTCAAACGCACCGATCAATACGCCTACGACCATGCGCTCGACGTCAGCGTGTTGCTCATGATCTTCGCACGCTCGCTCGGCATGGAGGCGAGCGAGATGTCGCGTTTGGGCACGGTCGGGCTGATGCAGGACATTGGCAAGATCAAGCTGCCGGCGCGGCTGTTGCAAAAATCCGGCCCCGTGACACCGACGGAGCGGAAGATTTTCGATTCTCATGTCGACTATTCGGTCGCCATTCTCGAAGCGGCGGGCGACGCGGATGCCGAGTTGGTGGAGATCGTTTCGCGTCACCATGAACGTTTCGACGGCTCAGGCTACCCCGCACAAATGGCGGGCGACAGCATCGGCACCCAGGCGCAGATGGCCGGCATTGTCGATACCTACTGCGCGATGACGCGCGAGCGCCCGTGGGCCAAGGTGTTCAGCGCACAAGAGGCGCTTGAGGAAGTGAACAAGATGCGTGGCGGGTGGTTTTCCGAATCCATCGTCGACGCCTTTATCCAGTGTGTCGGCTTGTATCCGGTGGGCACGCTGGTGGAGTTGCACACCGGCGAGGTCGCAGTCGTGATCGGACAGAACCGGGTGCGGCGGCTCAAGCCCCGCGTACTGGTGCTGCTGGCGCCTGACAAATCTCCCAATCCGCATCCGCCGACGCTCGATCTGCTCTACGAGCCGACCGCACCCGATGGCACGCCTTACGCCATCAGGAAAGCGCTTCCGCCGGGTGCGCATGACATCGACCCGCAGGAGTTCTATCTCACATGAGCGCGCGCGTGAGCAGTTTCGCTTTTACCCCGCCCGCGCTGAGCGCGGAGGCTTTGCGACGCCTGCTCGAGATGCAGGGCTATCGCGAGGCTGATCGTGCGGCGATTCGCGCCTTTGGCCGTGTGATCTCGCGCGATCAGATTCAGGACGATTTTCTCGCCGGCTTTCTGGCGCGCGCTGGCGCACCGGTTGACGAGCACGCCGCTGTCGCCGAGGCGGAATTCTGTGACGAGTTGCTCAACATCTGTTTCTGGCAGGGCGATCCCGACTGGTTCGATCGTCTCGCCGCGCGCTGGTGTGCGTGCCTCGATGCCGGCGTCACCGACGATTTTCCCTGGTCGGCGGGCGGTGCACTGATGGCCGCCTGCCGTGAGCGACTGGTCGGTGGCCGGGCTCAAATTTGCGAACTCGAACTGGATCTGCTGACCGGCTTGTTACGCGCGACGTGGGCGCTTGCGGCGCACATGGCAAATGTTTCGCTGGCGCGGGAACGCGCGCGTGCCGAGGCCTTCGCGCTGGCCGAACCGTCCACCGGCTTACCCAACCGTAAACACTTTGAGGCCTTGCTTGGCCGCGAGGTGGCTGCCGCCAGCGAGCAGTCGCCGGTCGGCTTGATCGTTCTGCGCCTGCTGCCAGCCTCGGGCGCGGCCACCGGTCTGATTGTCGAGACGCAAGAGCGGCTGCGACGCCAGATTAGCGCGCGATTGCGCGAGGCGGTGCGTGAAGGCGACGTCCTCTGTTCCACGGCGGACGACGAGTGGTCGCTGGTGCAATGTCGCATGCGCTCCTCGGGCCAGACCCCGCTGGCCGCAAACAAGCTGCAGCAAGTCGCTGAACACGTGCTTGGATTGGCCGGGCCGCAGGTGCACATGGCGGTCGCTGCCGGTTGCGCGAGCGCGCCTGCCGACGGACGCGATGCAGCGGCGCTGGAACACGCCGCGCGCGCCGCCTTGTTCGTCGGCGGCAGCCGCGGCGAAGCGGTAACGCTATTCAGCGCTGAGGTGGCGCGTGAGGCCGAGACCGAGCGCCAGCTTGAGCGGGAGTTCACGCGTGCGCTGCATCTGCAGCGTTTCGAACTCTATTTACAACCGCAGATCGCCTGCGGCAGCGGCGCGTGCGACAGCGTGGAAGCCTTGCTGCGCTGGCAGCGCGAGGATGGTCAATGGGTGCCGCCGCCAGCAGTTTTCGAAGTCGCCACCCGGCTCGGCATGGTCGCGCAGGTATCGCGCCTGCTGATTGCGCGTGCGGCGCGCATCGCCAACGAGTTGGCGCGTGCGCAGGTCGACGTGCGCGTGATGCTCAACCTCACGGCCTCCGACGTGCGCGACATCGAACTGCCTGATCTGGTGTCGCAAGCGCTTGCCAACTGGCGTGTGCCGCCGGGGCGGTTGGGGTTCGAGCTGACCGAGGGCGCAGTGCTCTCGGACGATCCGGCGGTCGAGCAAGTGCTCCAGCGCTTGCGTGCGCAAGGCGCCATCGTTGCGCTCGACGACTTTGGCACCGGCTACTCGTCACTGGCACATCTGCGCCGGCTGCCGGTCGACGAACTGAAGATCGACCGACAGTTCGTTTCCGGGATTCGTTCCGGTCGTCGCGACGCAGCGATCGTCGAAGCGGTGCTGGCGCTGGCACGGGCCTTCGACCTTGAAACCGTCGCCGAGGGCGTCGAGACGCAAGCTGACGCCGATGTGCTTATAGCAATGGGGTGCGACCGCTTGCAGGGTTACCTGTTTGCACGGCCGGCACCGGTTGCTGAATTCATCGCCTGGTGGCGAGTTCACCACGAAAAGACTGTCGCGGCGCTGATTTAGGCACTGTTCACACTTGATCTGCAGTCACGAAGATCGCGGCGGGCGCGAGTCGGGCGGCGACTCCTGAGGCGCATGATCTGCATTTTCGTCGCCGGAGTCCCCATTATGCGGAATCTGCGGTGCAGCGGACGACGGCTTGATGACTTCGAGATTGTTCTCGGTCATATAGTCGTTCATGCTCAGCCAGCCGGCAAAGATGGCAGATTTCTCCGCCTTCGGACTGCGTGCGTAGCAGTCCTCCAGCGCGCGGCCGGCATGACGACAGGCACTGCCGATGGCTTCACCTTCGGCCTCGGCGCGCGCCGCTTCCTTGGCGGGGTCGGGAATGCCCAATTCCTCGCATCCGCTCACTGCGGCCGCGAGCAGCACAGCGGCAAATATTGTGCGTAACTTCATGAGAAGACCTCGGTTGAACCTGCGCGCTGGCAAACAGGGCGCTTGAATACGGCGCGTGACGGGCATCGTTGTCTCGCCGCCGGTCACGTATCACAATGAGGGCTATCGTCACCGCTCAAAAAACCTTGAGGGTGTGCCGTTAGACTGTGTTCACGCCTAGACGCAGACGGGCGGCAAGCAGAAGGAGACGCAATGAAGTGGTTCACAGCCGTGCGCGGCATCATCGGTGCTGGCGCGATAGTGCTGGCAGCCCAGGCGGGCGCCGCCAAAGCACCGCATCAGGTGGTTTTGTCGCATGAGCTGGACGCCGCACGCGCCACACAGCTCGCCGACCTCGTCACCCGTTTCAACGCGCAGGACAAGAAATATCAAGTGGTGATCGGCACGGAGACGGAAGATGCCAAAACCGCGCCGACGATGATGGTGTTGGATGGCGAACGCGAAGACGCCTTGCTGAAGAGCCAAAAATACCGCGCGTTGTACAAAGTCATGGCAGCGTCGGGCATCAAGCTCGGCCGCACCCGCGGGGCGGCGGCGATTGCGGCGTACACGCTTGACTCGCGTGGGCGCCGGATCGCTCTGCCGATCGGCTTGCACACGCCGGTGCTGTTTCTCAACCGGCGCGCGTTCCAGGAGGTCGGACTCGACCCCGACGCACCGCCGCGCACCTGGAAAGCGTTGCAGGACGCGCTCGGCAAGCTGTTTGACGCCGGTTATGCCTGCCCTTACACCGTGTCCCAGCCCAGTTGGGTGATGCTCGACAACGCCAGCGCGCGAAACAGCGTGGCGGTGACGCAGCGTGCCGGGCGGGCGGAAAGCCTGTCGGTCAACGGCATGTTGCAGATTCGTCATGTCGCGCTGATGGCCAGTTGGATTCGCACGCGTTACATGAATCTTTCCAGCCGCGGCAGCGAGGCGGAAAGCCGCTTTGCCCGCGGCGAGTGCGCGGTGATCGCGGCGCCGTCGGCGAGCTGGCCAACCTTCAATCAGACGGCCGGTTTCGAGGTTGGCGTCAGCGAGTTGCCTTACTACGACGATTTTCCCGGCGGGCCCGGCGCAACCCTGGTCGATGGCGCCAGCCTGTGGATGGCGGAAGGCAGGAAGCGCAACGACTATCGCGCCGCCGCCAGCTTCGTTCGTTTCATGCTGCGGCCGGAGAATCAACTCGCCTGGCAACGTGGCACGGGGTTTCTGCCGCTCGATACCGAGGGGCGCATCGCCGTGAAAGCTGATAAACAGGATTTGCCGAGTTCGCTGGTCGCCCGATCGCAACTGGGCGTTGGAAAAGAAGGAAAGTCATCGCGCGTGTCCGACTCCGCGATTCCGCGGCGCACGGCCGTACGCATCATCCTCGAAGAAGAACTCGATTCCGTGTGGGCCGATACCAAAGCCGCCAAACAGGCGCTGGACAGCGCCGTTGCCCGCGCCGCTCAGGCGAAGTGAAGGCGACACCGCACTGGCGTTGGCCGCGCGTGCTGGCACACCGTTGCGGTGGCCGGCTCGCGCCCGAAAACTCGCTGCGCGGCCTTGAACTGGCGCATGGCGCAGGCGTCCGTGGCGTCGAATTCGACGTCATGCTGGCCGCGTGCGGCACGCCGGTGCTGATGCACGACGAAACGCTCGAACGCACCACAAACGGCGCAGGGCGCGTCGCCGACACGCCGATCCACACGCTGGCTGCGTTGCGGCTGCGTGATGTGCAGGGCCGGCTCACCGACGATCGGGTGCCAACCTTCGCCGAAGCGCTGCAGCACTGCGCGCGTCTCGGTTTGGCGGCTAACGTGGAAATCAAGCCGACCACGGGGCAGGAGCGTGAGACCGGCGCGGTCGTCGGCCAGGTGGCATCGGCTCACTACGTCGCGGGCGAGACGCCGCCCTTGCTGTCTTCGTTTTCCATTGCGGCGCTGGAAGCCGCCGCGCAAACCGCGCCCGCCTTTGCGCGGGCGTTGCTGCTGGACACCGTGCCGCAGAATGCTATCCAGACCGCACTCGATCTGGGTTGCGTTGCGCTGGTGGTGAACGTGCGCCGGCTCGACGGCGCATTGATCGACGCAGCACATGCCGCGAGTCTGGGGATCGCCTGCTATACCGAGAATGACCCAGCGCGCGGCGCCGCATGGCTGGCCCGCGGGCTCGACGCGTTGATTACCGACCGGCCGGATTGCCTAGGGCCTGTTGATATACAGATCGCCGCTGCGCCGGGGCTGCAAGGGGTGCAGCGCTAGGCGCGGGCTCACTCTTCGTTGCAAATGCTCACCGCGGAAGCCTGCCCCGGTTCCGCTTTGCGCCTCGATTGAGGCCGCTCTGGGGCATCACGCAACGGTGATCTGTATATCAACACGCCCTAAGCTTAGTCGCCTCGGCTTGATGCGCTCGCTTGACGGCGTAGCATGCGCTCAATACCATCGCTTTTTTTCTCGATCGGCGCGGTCCACCTTGTCTGCCCTGCAACTCTATGCCTCCATTGCCGACGATGTCACGGCTGTGGATGCGGTCATCCGCCAGCGATTGCACTCCGAAGTGGTGCTCATCCGGCAGGTTGCCGAATACATCATCAACAGCGGTGGCAAGCGTTTGCGCCCCGCGCTGGTGCTGTTCTGCGCGCGCGCCATGGGCTACGAGGGCAAGCAGCACCACGAGCTCGCGGCGGTGGTGGAATTCATCCACACCGCCACGCTGCTGCACGACGACGTGGTGGACGAATCCGATCTGCGCCGCGGCACACAGACCGCCAATGCACTGTTCGGCAATGCCGCCTCGGTGCTGGTGGGTGATTTCCTCTACTCGCGCGCCTTCCAGATGATGGTTTCGGTGGGGCAGATGCGCATCATGGAAGTGCTGGCCGATGCCACCAATACCATCGCCGAAGGCGAAGTGCTGCAACTGCTCAACTGTCATGAGGCCGACGTGTCGGTCAACGACTACCTGCGCGTGATTCGCTACAAGACGGCCAAGCTGTTCGAAGCGGCGGCGCGCCTCGGCGGCATTCTGGGCGATGCACCGCGCGGGCTCGAGGACAGCCTCGGCGCCTATGGCATGCACCTGGGCACTGCCTTCCAGTTGATCGACGACGTACTCGACTACTCGGGCGCCGAAGCGGCCACCGGCAAGCATCTCGGCGACGATCTCGCCGAAGGCAAGCCCACGCTGCCGCTGATTCACGTCATGCTGCACGGCAGTCCGGCGCAAGCTTCGGTTGTGCGCCACGCGATCGAGGAAGGCGGACGCGAGTCTTTCCCTCAGGTACACCAAGCCATCATGGATACGGGCGCACTCGATGCGACGCGTGAATTTGCGCGTCGCGAGGCCGAACTTGCGGTCGCTGCGCTGGTGGATTTGCCCGCTTCCCAATTCAAGGATCGTTTGCTAGAATTGCCGCACTTTGCAGTTGCTAGGGATCACTGAGAGGGCTGCGAGAAAGTTCGTCGGGGAATAGCTCAGCCTGGTAGAGCACTGCGTTCGGGACGCAGGGGCCGGAGGTTCGAATCCTCTTTCCCCGACCATTGAATATGAAAAAGCCGCGGTTTTCGAACCGCGGCTTTTTTTGATCAACGGGTTGCGTGTTTCTCCCCGCCGAGGCCTGTGTCCGGCGGAGACGCGTTATTTGAAACCCGCCAATCGAGTGCTTCACTATGTCGCCGCTTAAAACCATCCTCACCTTTGGCCATCTCGTGGAACGCGTCGACGCGCAAACCCTTGAACGCGGTGCGGCGTATTTTGGCGGCGGCAAGGTTGCCCGGCTGCACTTGGACGACGATGTACTCACCGCGCTTGTCGACGGAACACGCCGCTACCAAACCCAACTTCATGTCGATGAAGACGACGCGCTTGGCTTCGCGTGTGACTGCCCGGTCGGCGCGGGTGGTGAGCTGTGCAAGCACGTCGTGGCCACGGGAGTGGCCTTTCTGGCTGGCGGCGGTGAGGTGGAGGGGGGCGCCGGGCCGTGCAAGGACACGCCGCGCGCGTCGGCGCCGGAGCGGATCGAGGCTTACCTCGAAACCTTGTCCGCGCCTGCGCTGCGGGCGCTGGTGATGGAGACGGTGCTGCGCGACGATCTGCTCTTCGAAAAGCTGCTGATGGCGGCAAGTGTGAGCGTCAGCAAGGACTTGGACACACTCAGCGTGGTCGTGAGGCAGGCGACGGAGATCTCGGGGTTTCTCGACTGGCGGGAGGCTGCGGGCTACGCCGATCGTCTCGACGACTTGGCGAGCTTGCTCGAGCAGCGTATCGATGCTGCAGACGCCGGTCTGATTGCGATCATCGAAGGTGCGATAGACAGTGCTGAAGAGGCGCTACAGCACATTGACGATTCCAACGGCGAGGTCATGCCGGCCATTCAGCGCCTGCAGCACGTACATGTGTCGGCGTGTGTGGCCATCCCGTCAGACCGGGTGGCGCTGGCGCAAAGGCTGTTTGCGTATCAAATGGATGGCGAGTGGGATACCTACTCGGAGGTCATCCCGGCCTACGCGGAGGCACTGGGCGAGGACGGTCTGGCGGCTTATCGACATGCGGTCGATCAGGCCTGGCACACATTGACGCCGCTCACGCCGGAAAATTCGCGAGGCGATTGGTCGTCGCAACGCTACCGCATCGAGGCGGCGATGGAGGCGCTGGCGGAATTTTCTGGCGATGTCGATCAATGTATCGCAGTGATGGCGAACAATCTGTTTCGCCCGGCGCGTTTTCTGGCGCTGGCCACAGTGTGCGCGGCGCATGGACGGGATGAAGAGGCGCTGAGTTGGGCAGAGCAGGGGATGGCGGCGTTTCCGCAGGAGCACAACGAGACCTTGACAAGCTTTGCCATCGACATGCACCTGGCGCGCGGAAACCATGATCGGATCGAAGCGTTGGCATGGGCGCTATTCGAAAAGGCGCCCGGTTGCGAAGCGTTTTTCCGCCTGCTCGATGTCGCCGCGAGGATCGGGCGTCACGATGCCTTGCGCGACCGCGCGCTGGCGCATCTTTGGGAGGTCGTCGTGGATGATGAACAGTCCCCGCCGACATCCACGCGACCGTATAGGCAGCAGCCGAAACGCGGCGAAATCGTCGCCCTCTACCTTCGCGAAGGCGACGCCGACAAAATGTGGGAAGCCTTCTGCGGCGGGGCGGTCGCGGTAGGGCATTGGGGCGCGGTCGCGGCGGCGCGTGGCAAAACTCACCATGAAGAGGCGATCGCGCTCTACAAGCGGTTGCTCGAACCCGCCGCCGAGGCGGGCACGCACCGCTCGGACTATAGCGAAGCGTTCGCCGTGGTAAAAGCGATTCGCGCGTTGCGGGCCAGCCACGACCAGCTCGGTGTGTTTGGTGACGAGTTGGCCGAAATACGCCTGACCTGGAAGCGCAAGCGGAATCTGCAGAAGTTGCTCGATACGCTTTGACGAAGCGGGCGTGTAGCGCCTCACGGCGCGGCGCGGCAGGGAGCGTGACCGGCCATCACCGCTTATCGTTCATCTTCGCCAAATACCACTGACCACAATTTGGCGATCACCTTGCGCGGGCCGTCAACTTTTTCGGGGGCGACTTCCCCGGGCGCTTCGTTGAGCCGCTGGCGATGTTGCAGGCGGCGTAGCTCGCGGTAGGCGTCGCCGGCCTGAACGCCCATGTCTGCAGGAATCAGGCCGAGTTCGCCGGCGATGCGCAATAGCGCGATGTTGCCGAGGTTGCCGGCGAGCGCCGCGTGTTTGTTTGCGTGCGCGAGAACGAGAAACTGCACGATGAATTCGGCGTCGATCAGGCCGCCCCGGCCGTGTTTGAGGTCGAATTTCTCGTTTTTACTGGCATGCGCGTCCATCATTTTCTTGCGCATCGCGATCACTTCGTCGCGCAGTGTCTGGGCGTCGCGCGGCTGGCGCAGGACGTCGACACGGATGACGTCGAAGGCGTCGCCGATACGCGCGTCGCCGGCGGAGAAGCGTGCGCGGGTGAGTGCCTGATGCTCCCAGGTCCATGCCGATGCGAGCTGATATTTGCGGAACGCGTCGATGGTGCTGACCAGCAGGCCGGCATCGCCGTTGGGGCGCAGGCGCAGGTCGGTCTCGAACAAGATGCCGGCGGCGGTCTGACTCGACAGCCAGCCGTTAATGCGCTGGGCGAGGCGGGCGTAATGCTCGGCGGCGTCGGGGTCGGGGTCGTCGAAGAGGAAGACGATGTCCAGATCGGAGGCGTAGCCCAGTTCCTTGCCGCCGAGCTTGCCGTAGCTGATCACGGCGAAGGCCGGGGCGTCGTCGCGATGGCGTTTGCGCAGTTTGCGCCAGCACAGCGGGATGGTGAGATCGAGCAGCAAGTCGGCCAGCGCGGAGAGGTGATCGGACAGTTGTTCGACACTCAGCACGCTCGCCAGATCCTGCGTCAGCAGGCGGAACACCTGGGTGTGATGCTGCTCGCGCATGATGTCCATCTGTTGCTCGGTGTCTGGGTCGACCTCGTCGAGCCGTCGCTGCAGATCCTCGCGAAAGGCTGCCCAGTCGGGCGCGGTGGACAGAATGCGCGGATCGAGCAACTCGTCGAGCAGGATCGGGTGGCGCGACAGATATTGCGTCGCCCAGCGCGACGCCGACACCAGATCGCCCACCTTCTTGAGCGCTTCGGGGTATTGCTGCAGCATTGCCAGATAGGCGCCGCGACCACCGATGACATCGATGAAATCGAGGCAGCGACTCAGCGTTTCGTTGGGCGATGAGTGTTTCGCGGCGACGTCGACAACGCGCGGAATGAGGGCGTCGAAGCGCGTGCGGATGTTGGCCGGCAGATGCTGGTAGCGGCCACCGCGCTTGAGGTTGGCGAGGTGGCGGGCGGCACGCTCGGGGTCGGCGTAGCCCAGTTCCTGCAGCGTCGGGATGATGCGTTCGGCCTCTTCGGCGTCCTCCCAGATGCTGTCGAGGGCGTGGCCTTCCTTGCCCGGGTCGCCGAAAACGGCGTCGAAGTGGCTGGCAACGGCCGAGCGATGTACGTCGAGTCCTGCCAGCAGCGCGGCGTAGTCTTCAAAGCCCATCGAGCGCGCGATGATCGCCTGATCGTCGGGCGTATCAGGCAGATCATGGGTCTGCGCGTCGTCGAGATACTGCAGCCGGTGCTCGAGCCGGCGCAGGAAGATGTAGGCTGCCTTGAGTTTTTCGACCGAGCCTGCGGCCAACGTACCATGCTCGACGAGCGCATCGAGCACTTTGAGGGTCGGCTTGATCTGCAGCTCGCGATCGCGCCCGCCGCGAATAAGCTGAAACACCTGGGCGATGAACTCGATCTCGCGTATGCCGCCCGGCCCCAGTTTGACGTTGTGGGCGCGATCCTTGCGCGTCACTTCGCGGCGGATCTGGCTGTGCAGATCGCGCATCGCGTTGATCGCGCCAAAGTCGAGATATTTGCGGAAGATGAACGGGCGGGCGATCTTTTTCAGCTCCTCGAAGCGCTTGCCCTGCAGTACGCGCGCCTTGATCCAGGCGTAGCGCTCCCACTCGCGACCCTGCGTGATGAAATAGTTCTCCAGCATGTCGAAGCTGCACACCAGCGGGCCGGAGTCGCCATGCGGGCGCAGACGCATATCGACACGGAACACCTGGCCGTGCTCGGTAATCTCCGCCAGCGTCTGAATGATGCGCTTGCCCAGCCGCTCGAAGAATTCGTAATTGCTGATGACCTTGGCGCCGCCGGTATCACCGTCCTCGGGATAGACAAAGATCAGATCGATGTCGGAGGACACGTTCAGTTCGCGCCCGCCGAGTTTGCCCATACCGATGATCAGCAACTCCTGTACCCAGCCGCCGGGGCTGACCGGTTTGCCATGTTTTTCGACCAGCGCAGCGCGCTCGACGTCGTGCGCCACGCCCACCGCCAGATCGGCGAAGGCGCTCATGGTTTCCGTGACTTCCGCCAGATCGGCGTCGCCGGCCAGATCGCGCA
>CBDTZF010000049.1:0-11764 GCA_965364825.1 uncultured Rhodocyclaceae bacterium
CGCCACCGGTGTCATTCTCGCCCTTCCCGGCAACGGCAGCCTGCCGGACTACTGGTACGACGCCGTGCGCGCCGCGCAGAAAGCCGGCGTGATCGTGGTTCGCTCAACCCATGTCGCCCGCGGCCCGGTCGGTGACAGGGTCATCGACGATATCACGCTGCATGGCAGCGGCACCCTCGGCCCGCTCAAGGCGCGCATCGCGCTCATGCTGGCGTTGGCGGTCGGCAAACCACAACTGTTTGAGACCCTGACCGCCTGAGCGAGGCGCTCTCATATGCCCGGATCGGTACCACCACCGGCCTGCGCGGCGTCGACGATCTTGCGTGACAGCGCTGGCGCGAACAGTTCGATAAAGGCGTAGACATAGCCACGCAGCCAGGCGTTGCGGCGGATGCCGATGCGTGTCGTACTCGATTCGAACAGATGCGCGGCGTCACTCATCCCCAGGCCCTTGTCCACCGTCGAGTCATACGCCATGCGCGCCATGATGCCGATGCCCAGTCCCATCTTGACGTAGGTCTTGATCACGTCGGAATCGATCGCGGTAAGCACCACGTTGGGCTTGAGGCCGCGCCCCAGGAACGCCTTGTTCATCTGGCCGCGCCCGGTAAACGCCGAGTCGTAAGTGACGATCGGCCAGCGTGCAATTTCCTCGATGGTGAGCGGTTTGGCCTTGAGGATGGGGTGCCCGGTGGGCGCCACCACGCAGCGATTCCACTGGTAGCAGGGCAACATCACCAACTCGTCGTACTCGGCGATGGCTTCCGTGGCGATCACCAAGTCAGCCTCGCCGGAAATCACCATGTCACACACTTGCCGCGGGCTGCCCTGATGCAGTTCGAGGCGTACGCCCGGATAGCGCCGCGTGAATTCGCCGATCACCCGCGGCAGGATGTAGCGCGCCTGGGTGTGTGTGGTGGCGACCGACAGCCGCCCATGCTTCTCGTTGCGGAAATCGTCACCGACTTCGCGCAGATTGTCGATATCGCGTAACACGCGCTGGGCGATGGTGAGTACTTCGCGCCCCGGTTCGGTGACATCGATGATGCGCTTGCCGTGGCGCACGAACACCGCCACACCCAGTTCCTCCTCGAGCGCGCGAATCTGTTTCGACACGCCCGGCTGGGAGGTAAACAAGGCTTCTGCCGCATCCGACACATTGAGACCGCGGCGTTCCACTTCGACGATATAGCGCAGTTGTTGCAGGTTCATGCAGGCGTTCACTCGATAGGCGGGCACGAAGGCGAATCCGTATGCGCACAAGGCTCACAGGTCGGCGACCACGCACCGCACCAGCAAATAACTTTTGGTTCTTAAAGTTTAACCGTTCCCGGGTGTTCTGATCTATTCAGCTTGTTTACGATGCAACGCAACATCCAACAGGTCGCATCAATGGAATTTGCGTACACCCTCGCCGGCTTTGCAGTGGGCGCCATCGTCGGGCTGACCGGCGTCGGCGGCGGCTCGCTGATGACGCCGTTGCTGGTGTTGATGTTCGGCATCCATCCGGCCGTCGCCGTGGGTACCGACTTGCTGTATGCGTCGATCACCAAGGCCGGCGGCACGCTGGCCCACGGCCTGAAAGGCTCGGTGGACTGGACGGTCACCCGCCGCCTTGCCACCGGCAGTCTGCCGGCCGCCGTGCTGACGCTGTGGCTGGTGCATCGCTTTGCGCCGGGCGGCATCGAGGGCGCGACGGCGGTGATTTCGGTGGCGCTGGGCGTGGCACTCGTGCTCACGGCGGTGGCGATCATTTTTCGCCAGCGTGTTCAGGGCGCCTCGCGCCGCATTCTGGGTGACACACCCAACCCGGCCACGGTGCGCAAACTGACTATCGGCACCGGCGTGGTGCTCGGCGCGCTGGTTTCGATTTCATCCGTGGGCGCCGGCGCGCTGGGTGCCACGGCGCTGTTTTTCCTGTACCCGCGCCTGCCGACGGTGCGCATCGTCGCTTCGGACATCGCTCACGCGGTGCCGCTCACCGCAGTTGCCGGCCTCGGCCACTGGGCGCTGGGCAGCATCGACTGGGCCTTGCTTGGCAGCCTGCTGATTGGGTCGCTGCCGGGCATCTGGCTCGGCAGCCACATTTCGGCGCGCGTGCCCGACCGCGTGCTGCGCCCCATTCTCGCCAGTACGCTGGTGCTGGTGGGCGCAAAAATGATTTCGCATTAAGAGAGAAATAACCATGTATCGCTATGACGAATATGATCAGCAGCTTCTCAATGAACGCGTCGCGCAGTTTCGCGGCCAGATGGATCGCTATCTGGCCGGCGAGCTGACGGAGGAAGAATTCCTGCCGTTGCGCCTGCAGAACGGCGTTTACATCCAACGCCATGCGCCAATGTTCCGCAACGCCATTCCCTACGGCAATCTGCGCGCCGACCAGTTGCGCATGTATGCCCACGTCGCGCGCACCTATGACCGCGGCTATGGTCACTTCACAACGCGCCAGAACATGCAGTTCAACTGGTGCAAGCTGGAGGTGATCCCCGACATCCTCGCCGAACTGGCGACGGTGCAGATGCACTCGATTCAGACCTCGGGCAACTGCATCCGCAACACCACCTCGGATCCCTTTGCGGGCGTCGCCGCCGACGAACGCGTCGATCCGCGGCCGTATTGCGAAATCATCCGTCAGTGGAGCACCTTCCACCCCGAGTTCGCCTACCTGCCGCGCAAGTTCAAGATTGCGGTGAACGGTGCCGAGGAGGACCGCGCCGTCATCCGCGCCCATGACATCGGCCTCGAGCTGCACCACGACGAGGCCGGCGAAATCGGTTTCCGCGTCTTCGTCGGTGGCGGCATGGGACGCACGCCGATTATCGGTGAGCAGATTGCGGAGTTCGTCCCCTGGCAGCACATCCTCACCTATTGCGAGTCGATCCTGCGCGTCTACAACCGCTATGGCCGGCGTGACAACAAGTGGAAAGCGCGCATCAAGATCATCGTCAAGACGCTCGGCATCGACGAGTTCCGCCGCCGCGTCGAGGACGACTGGACACTCACCAAGGACGGCCCGGCCACGCTGACCCAGGCCGAGCTCGATCGCGTCGCCGCTCACTTCGTCGACCCGGACTACAAGACACTGCCCGCACGCGACGCAGGTTTCGAAGCTGCGCGCGCGCAAAACAAGGCCTTTGCCAGGTGGTTGGAGCGCAATGTGCGCGATCACAAGAAGCCCGGTTATGCCAGCGTAGTGATATCGCTGAAGAAAACCGGTGTTCCCCCCGGTGACGTCTCGGACAAGCAGCTCGACGCCATCGCCGATCTGGCCGACCGCTACAGCTTCGGCGAGGCGCGCATCACGCACGAGCAGAACATGGTGCTTGCCGACGTCGAGCAATCCGAGTTGTTCGAACTGTGGGAGCAGATGCGCGCGCTCGGCCTGGCGACGCCCAACATCGGCCTGCTGACCGACATGATCTGCTGTCCCGGCGGTGATTTCTGCAGTCTCGCCAACGCCAAATCGATCCCCATCGCCGAGGCCGTGCAGCGCCGCTTCGACGATCTCGATTACCTCCACGACATCGGCGACATCGAGATCAACATCTCGGGCTGCATGAATGCCTGCGGCCACCATCACGTCGGCCACATCGGCATTCTCGGCGTCGATAAGAAGGGCGAGGAGTGGTATCAGATCACCATCGGCGGCTCGCAGGGCAACAATACCGCGCTCGGCAAGGTGATCGGCCCCTCGTCTGCGGCGGCCGACGTACCCGATGTGATCGAAGCGCTGATCGACACCTATGTCGACTTGCGCGACGAAGGCGAACGCTTCGTCGACACTGTGCATCGTCTCGGCATGGCGCCGTTCAAGACGCGCGTGTACGAAGCACCCGAAATCGAAAGAGAGGTGGTCAATGCCTAAGCTCATCAAGGACGGACGCCTCGTCGACGACGTATGGCAAACGCTGCGCCCGGACGACGAGGACACACCGGCCGGTGTCGATGTGCCCGCCGGGCAGTGGATCGTGCCGCTGGCGGTCTGGCTCGCTCAGCCCGCGCTGCATGAACGCGGCAACATCGCGGTATGGCTGGCGGACAACGACGAACCCGCCGGAATCGTGGCCGAACTACCGCGCCTGCCCTTCGTGGCGATTGATTTTCCGGCCTTCAAGAACGGCCGTGGCTATTCCACGGCGGTCCTGCTGCGCACCCGCCATGGCTATGACGGCACGCTGCGCGCGATCGGAGACGTGCTGCGCGACCAGTTTGACTATCTGACGCGCTGCGGCTTCGATCAACTCGAACCGGCTGCCGACAAGTACAGCGATGCACAACTCACCGCCGCGCTCGAAAGCCTGCAATGTTTCACCGAGCCCTATCAGAGATCGATCAAGCACCCGCTACCTTTGTTCCGCCGTCAGCAGAGGGCCGCATGAGCACCGTTTCCCTTATGCGCCCGGCGACAAGCAATCCGGCCATCCATCCCACGCTCGACGACGCACTGCGCGCAGCGGTGGCGGCGAAAGCGTCGGCTGTGTTGGCGCTGCTCGAATCCAGCGTGGCAGAGTTCGGCGCCAACGGTGAAATCACCTTCGCCAACAGCTTCGGTGCCGAGGACATGGTGCTCACCGACATCATCGCGCGTTCAAAACTGCCGGTCGAAATCTTCTCGCTCGATACCGGCCGCCTGCCGGCCGAAACCTACACCCTCATGGGCGACGTCGAGCAGCGCTACAACACCAAACTGAAGGTGTTTTTCCCTGACGCCACGGCAGTTGAAAACTATGTGCGTGGCGAGGGCATCAACGCCTTTTACGAATCGGTCGAGCTGCGCAAGGCCTGCTGCGGCATCCGCAAAGTGGAACCGCTGCGCCGCGCGCTGTCGGGCAAGAAGGCGTGGATTACCGGCCAGCGCGCCGCCCAGGCGGCGACGCGCGCCGCGCTGCCGGTGCGCGAGTTCGACACCGGCAACAATTTGGAAAAACTCAATCCGCTCGCCGACTGGAGCGAACAGGACGTGTGGGCCTACATCCGCATCCATGATGTGCCCTACAACGCGCTGCACGAGCAGTTCTACCCCAGCATCGGTTGCGCACCCTGCACCCGCGCCGTGGCACTTGGTGAAGACGTGCGTGCCGGCCGCTGGTGGTGGGAAGACCCGGCCTCGAAAGAATGCGGCCTGCACGTTAAAACATCATGAACTTCGAACGGAGATTAGTCGTGCCCACCCTCCATCGCGAATCACCCACGA
The DNA here is from genome assembly GCA_965364825.1 of uncultured Rhodocyclaceae bacterium. Lineage (GTDB taxonomy): Bacteria > Pseudomonadota > Gammaproteobacteria > Burkholderiales > Rhodocyclaceae > Nitrogeniibacter. The sequence goes on from CBDTZF010000049.1 coordinate 5,198, forward strand.
TTTCCTCGACCCTCGCGCAGCGTTTCTACGCGCTGCGTGCCGGCCTGCGCGCCGCCCTGCGTGCGCTACGCCACTCGAACACGTAAAACCAGAGATCACCATGTCAACGCTGACCAAACAGACGCTCTCCCACCTCGACTGGCTCGAATCCGAGGCAATCCACATCATGCGTGAGGTGGCCGGCCAGTGCAGCAATCCGGTGCTGCTGTTCTCCGGGGGCAAGGATTCGGTGTGCATGCTGCGCATTGCCGAAAAGGCTTTCCGTCCGGGGCGCTTTCCGTTCCCGCTGATGCATATCGACACCGGTCACAACTACCCGGAAGTGATTGCCTTCCGCGACAAGCGCGCCGCGGAATTGGGCGAACGCCTGATCGTGCGCTCGCTGGAAGATTCAATGGCGCGCGGCACCATCGTGCTCAAGCATGCCGGCGAGTCGCGCAACAAGCACCAGTCGGTGACGCTGCTCGAAGCGATCGAGGAATTCGGCTTTAACTGTTGCATCGGCGGCGCGCGCCGCGACGAGGAAAAGGCACGTGCCAAAGAGCGCATCATGAGTTTCCGCGATGAGTTCGGTCAGTGGGATCCAAAGAACCAGCGCCCCGAATTGTGGAATCTGTTTAACGCCCGCACTCATAAGGGCGAGAACATCCGCGCCTTTCCGATCAGCAACTGGACCGAACTCGACGTGTGGCAATACATCCAGCGCGAGCAGCTCGACCTGCCGTCGATCTACTACGCACACAAGCGCCCGGTGGTACGCAAGAACGGCCATCTGCAGCCGGTTACCGATCTCACGCCGGCGAGCAACGACGACACCGTCGAGGAAATTCTGGTGCGTTTTCGTACCGTCGGCGACGTGAGCTGCACCGCGCCGGTCGAGTCGGACGCCGACACGCTCGACAAGATTCTTGCCGAGACCGCGGTCACCACCATCACCGAGCGCGGCGCCACGCGCATGGACGACCAGACCTCGGAAGCGTCGATGGAGCAGCGCAAGAAAGAAGGTTATTTCTGAACGCCGGATGGCCATCGCATTGGGCAACGGTCGCGGCTTCAAACCCGCCCTGCGGCGCTGAAGAAAAGAACGAAGTATTCAAGGAAATATGGAAATGTCTGCTCTGGAAAACCTGCCTGAAATCGACAACGGCCTGCTGCGCTTTTTGACCTGCGGCAGCGTTGACGATGGCAAAAGCACACTCATCGGCCGTCTGCTGTTCGACAGCAAGACGATTCTCGCCGACACTCTCAACGCGATGGAGAAGACTTCCTTGCGCCGTGGCATGAGCGCGCTCGATCTGTCGCTGCTCACCGATGGCCTGCAGGCCGAACGCGAGCAAGGCATCACCATCGACGTGGCCTACCGCTACTTCACCACCGGCACACGCAAATACATTATTGCCGACGCGCCGGGGCACGAGCAATACACGCGCAACATGGTCACCGCCGCGTCCACCGCCAACCTCGCGATCATCCTCGTCGACGCGCGCAAAGGCGTGCTCACGCAAACGCGGCGCCACTCGACGATTGCTCATCTGCTCGGCATTCCGCACATCGTGGTGGCGATCAACAAGATGGATCTGGTCGATTACGATCAGGCGAGGTATGAGGAGATCAAAGCCGAATACATGAAGTTTGCGCACAAAATCGGGCTCTCCGACGTGCGCTTCATCCCCCTCTCAGCACTCAACGGCGACATGGTGGTCGACCGCAGCGATCGCATGGACTGGTACGAAGGCCCGACGCTGCTCAACATCCTCGAAGCTGCCCCGGCGGCGCACACCGAAAAGCGGGAGAGCTTCCGCTTTCCGGTGCAGTTCGTGTGCCGGCCGCAGGATTCGGCCAACCCCGAGTTGCATGATTACCGCGGCTTCATGGGCCGTGTCGAATCCGGCGAAATCACGGCCGGCGACTCCGTAACCGTGCTGCCGTCGGGGCTCAGCAGCCGTGTCAAGGCGGTGGAAATTGGCGGTGAGCCGATCGAACGCGCCATTCATGAACAATCGGTAACGCTCAGGCTCGAAGACGACATCGACATCTCGCGTGGCGACATGATCGTCAAATCAGCCGAAGTGCGCGAGCCACAGAAACAGATCGACGTCACGCTATGCTGGCTGTCGGAAACGCCGATGTCACCGGCACGCACCTACGTCGTGCGCCACACCACGCGCGAGGTCAAGGCAAAGATTCTGAAGATCGACCATCGTCTCGACGTCAATACACTCGAACACGAGCCGGTCACCACGTTGGCGACGAACGACATCGCCACCCTCACGCTCAAGCTCGCCCAGCCGGTATTTGCCGATTCCTATCGCGAGAACCGCGCGACCGGCGCCTTCATCGTCATCGACGAATCGACCAACAACACGGTCGGTGCCGGCATGATTCGCTGACCGGGGAGAGCCAAACCAAAAAAAAGAGCCATGCGATCGCATGGCTCTTTTTGCTATTCAGCGCAAGCAACGTGCGGGTCAGCGCAGCTTGTCCATCGTGCCCGTGGCGTCGGCCAGCAGATAGTAGAACGTGACACGGCCTTTCTGGCGCGCCCCCTTCATCTGCTCGCACACTTTGGCAATACCGGCCTCGGCGTCTTCGGGGCTCAGTTCAAGTTTCTTTTTGGCGAAGCCGTCGCGCACGCGGTCGAGTTCCTTCTTGTCGGACGCCGACACCAGTGAAGAATCCTTGTTGCGCAGCGCGATGCCGCAGTATTTGACGATCTTGTCGACCACCGCTTCGTCTGCATTCGGTGCGAACTTTTTCACATCTGCTACGTAATCGCTCATCGCGAACCTCCCGTGGTTTGAGTCGGAATCATCCGTGCCCATTCGGCGCCGCTGCGGCGTCGAATGGGCACATCGCGATAAAACTAGCACGCTCCCGCCGGCATTTGCGCACCGTCCGGCGGGATCCACCAATCGTGACAATTCAACCCACCGTCATGCGTCGCGTGCGGCGCCTTATTTGAACAGCCCGCCGAGACCCTTTTTCAACTCCTCCTGAATTTTGCCCTTGGCGTCTTCACGCGCTTCATCGACTTTCGCTTTGACCTTCTCCTTCACCTTCGCTTTCTCGGCGTCAAGCCGACCCTTGACGGCACCTGACAGCAGCGCCTCGGCGTCTAGCGTGTATTTCGGATCGCTGAAAGTCCCGCTCACGCGCACCGGTACGGTGATGTCGCGCACCTGGTCAAGCGATTTGCCGCCTTGCCCGGTGAGCGTGCCGACCAGCGTCGCCTTGACCAGATAGTCGATGCTCTCGCTGACCAGATTCGCCGAACCTTCACCGCCCACCCGCAGCAGCGGCGAACGCATGCTCAGATCGTCGTTGCGCACGACGCCGCCACCGAGCTGCAAGGTTGCAGCAAGATCGGAGAAATCCGTCTGTTCCGCGCCGCTGACCGCCTCCACGGGCGTGCCACTCAGCCTGGCCTCGGCCTCGCGGAAGAAGCGTGCAATGTTGATCCCCTTGAGCGCACCATCGAGCACCTTGAGATTGACCGTGCCGGCGAGCGTTTTCTTCAGACTGTCGGCGTCAAGTCCGGTGCCGCGCAGCTTTGCGCTCACACGCGCGCGGCCGGTGAGCTTTTCCGGCTTGCCGCTGACCGCCCGCAGCACCTCGCCGAGCTGCACGTCGATGAGGCTGCCATTCACACTCAGGCCGGTTGGCGCGCCCCGTGCTTCAAGCACGGTCGTCGCATCCAGTCGCCCCCCATACAAGCTCGCCTTGGGCATCACTTCCAACCGGCCACCCGCGAGTTTCACGCCGACGTCAATCGCGCTGGCGTCCATGCCGTGGACTTTGAGCGCGCCGATCTTGAGCTGACCGGCGACATCGAGGCCGCGCAGATCGAGCGGTGACGCGGCGGTGGCCTCGCCGTCTTTCGATTCCTTGGCAGGCGCCGCGTCAGGCGCGGCCGATTCGCCGGCCGGCGGCAGATAGCTGTCAACATCGATCTTGTCGATGGCCAGATCGAAGCGCACGGCGGATTTTTCGAGATCGGCAAGCGCCAGCGATCCGTTGATCTTGCTGTCATCGAGCGTGGCCACGATGTCGTCAAGTGCGACCCGCGAAGGCGTCCCGCTCACGCGGGCCTTGAAAGATGCGCGCTTGAGTTGCTCCGGATTCGCCGTCGCGGGTGCGCGCAGCCCCAGCGCCTCCATCAGCACGCGAGGATCGAGGCCGGCGATTTCCAGTGTCCCATCAACGGCGGGCGTGTCGGTCACCGAGGTCGCTTTCAACGCGCCGATCATCTGCACCTGGTAGGCGGTCAGCGCGAGGCGGTCCACCGACACAGTGCCGGCCTGCAAATCGGCGTCGACACCGGCCATCAAGCCGGCATCGATAGAACCGCCGGGCAAGCCGGCGCCGTCGGCTTTGACCGTCGCGCGCAAGTCCTCAATGCGATAGCGCTGCGCTGCCAGATCGAGTGTCACACGGCCGACCAGCGTGGCGCGGCCATTGGCCGCCGGCTGGGCGAGCGCAAAGCTGACGCCGGCGTCGAGATCAAATGGCGCGCCGGGTAGAATTTCACCGGTGACCACGGCCACATCCGAGATCACGTCTTCGCGTCCGTTTTGTGCATCGCTCCAGCGAATGGAGGCATTCTGGACGTCGATGCCGCCCACCGCCAACGACACCGGCGCGCCTTCGCCGGCACGTTCGTCGGCGGCCTCGCCCGCGCCATGCGGCGTATCCTCACCAATCAGATCGGCCCAATTGGTCTCACCGGCCTTGTTGCGCTCCAGGCTCAACTGCAAGCCATGCAAGGTGACACGATCGATGGCCACCTCGCCCCCGAGGAGCGGCGCCAGCTTGACGCGCGCTTCCGCCGCGGACAACGAGGCAAACGGGCGCTCCGAAAACCCGGGCGCGTTGCCCAGTTCCGCCGCCCCCAGCTTGAGGCCCAACCACGGGAAGACCGACAGCTCGATGTCACCGCTGAGCGTGAGCTTGCGCCCGGTCTGCTGCTCGACGGTCTCGGCGAGCCGGTCACGATAATCGTTGGGGTCGAAGACGAACGCAAAATACGCGCTCAGCGCCGCCACGGCGACGATCGCCAATACCACTACGCCAATCAAGACTCGAATAACGGTCTTCATTCAATCTTCCCTTGAACCTGAAAATGCGCCTGTCAGACCGATCAGGCTAGCAGGCGGACCCGTCACCGACAACCCAGCAACGAGCGCGTTTAACGCCACCTCACGTTTGTCACCCGGCGACTGGTACATCCCCGATCCCGATGCGTGATCGATATCCAGGGCCATACACGATCGCGCTCACGCGCACCCACACGCCGGGCCGCCGACGACAGACTTTGTTGCGGTGCACAAAAACATTTGACAGCGGCAAAATTATCGGTAGAATCATATTTGTGCACTGCAGCATTTCAGCCCTTCTGGCAGCTGCAGCAAAATTTGAAATCAACCTGAAACCCGGAGAATCACATGAGCAAAAACAACCTGGTCGTATCCAATGCCGTCGCGTCCAACGTCGAAGTCATCGACACTGTCAACGCCCTTGCCAACCTGCAAATCGCTTCTGTCGAGCGCTTCTCGGCCCTGACGATCGACGCCGTGCGCGGTACGTTCGCCGACAACGCCAAGACCGTTGAAGCCTTTGCCGCCGCCAAGAGCCCGAAAGCAGTCCTCGGCGTCGTCGTCAGCGCAATCGAACCGGCCCTGACGCGCAACATCGGTTTCGCCCGTGCTGGCTACGCCATCGGCAGCGAATTCGCGACGTCCGTCAGTGCCATCCTCGGCACCAAGTTCGAAACCGCCAACAAGGAACTGACCGCCGCGATCGACAAATTCGCCGCCAACACCCCGGTCGGTGGTGATGTCGTTGCCAAAGCCGTCAAGCAGGCTGTGAGTGCAGGTAACGCTGCGTTCGACGACGCCAGCAGGAAAGCACGTAAAGTGGTTGATCTGGCAGAAGCCAACATCAACAAGGCGGCTGACGCCACGGTCGACGCAGTGAGCAAGGCCACCAAGCAAGTCGCCTGAATCCCGGCGTAAATCAGTAAAAGCCCCGCGGCGCACGTGCGCCGCGGGGCTTATTTTTTGTGGCTCCGGATCAGGCGTGCGCCGCTTCTTGCTGCGGCAGCTCCACCGTCTTTGGCGCCACCAGCGAGAACAGGTCGCGCGTGTCCTCGAGCGCCGGCACCAGCGCCAGCATCTCGCCAAAGCCGCCGGCTTCGGCCTGCGCATGCAGATAGCGCAGCGTAGTGAAGTCCTCCAGCGCGAAGCCGACCGAATCAAACACAGTCACTTCCTGCGCACTCTGACGGCCGGGAATTGCACCGCTCAACACTTGCCACAATTCGATCACCGGGAAGTCCTCGTGCATCTGCTGAATCTCGCCTTCGATTCGTGTCTGCGGTGCGTATTCGACCACCACGCGGGCGTTCTCGAGAATGCGCGCCTGAAGTTCAGTCTTGCCAGGGCAGTCACCGCCGAGCGCGTTGATATGGACACCGGGTTCAACCCTATCGGCGGTGAGCACCGTGGCGCGACGTTTGTCGGCCGTGACGGTGGTGATGATGTCGGCCCCGCGCACCGCCTCGGCAACGCT
>CBDTZF010000050.1:0-11756 GCA_965364825.1 uncultured Rhodocyclaceae bacterium
GTTGCCAACTCAGTTCCCAACTGACGTAGCAGGGGCCGCTGCTGCGTCCTCCTCGCATTTTGTCCGACGACCCGCCAGCCACACACTCAGGCGCGTCCAACCGCCGTTTGCAGGATAAAGAGAACAAGACATGAGCGACATCGTGCCCGACTCCTTCATCGCCCATCTGGTCGAGTTGCGCGATCGTCTGCTGCGCGCCGTCGGCGCGATGCTGGTGGTGTTCGTGTGCCTGATGCCGTGGGCCGGGGACATTTACGACATGCTGGCGCTGCCGATGATGCACGCGCTGCCCGAGGGTACGCGCATGATTGCCACGGGGGTGGTCACGCCGTTCTTCGTGCCGGTCAAGGTCACGCTGATGATGGCCTTCGTGGTCGCATTGCCGGTGGTGCTCTATCAGGCGTGGGCCTTCGTGGCGCCGGGGCTCTACACTCATGAAAAGCGGCTGGCCTTGCCGCTGGTGGCCGGCAGCACCCTGCTTTTCCTGTTGGGTATGGCCTTCTGCTACTTCCTTGTGTTCAACATGGTGTTTGCGTTCATCAACGAATTTGCGCCGAAAAGCATCACGCCGGCGCCGGATATCGAGCAATACCTTTCGTTTGTGATGACCATGTTTCTCGCTTTCGGCGTGACCTTCGAAGTGCCGGTGGTGGTGATTCTGCTGACCAGATTCGGCATTGTGAAACTTGAAAAGCTCAAGGAATACCGACCCTATGTGGTTGTTGGCGCTTTCGTCATCGCCGCCATCGTGACGCCGCCCGATGTGATCTCGCAGTTCATGCTCGCGGTGCCAATGTGGCTGCTGTATGAAGTTGGTCTTTTGCTGGCACGGTTCATCGTGCCGGTAGGCGAAACCGACTCCGACGTGACGCGCAATACGTCATCGTCCTGAATCGCTGTGCTCGCCGGCGCCGGCTTTATTGCGGTCGCGGGAGTGACGGTCGCCGGCCGATCTTCACGTCAAAATCACGCGACTTGCCCGAGCGCCACACTGTAAAGCGCGTGACCTCGCCGGGCGGCAGTTTGGCCACCAGTCCAAGCATTTGCTGCGGGTCGTCGATACGTTGCGCGCCAATCGCGGTGAGCACATCGCCGGGCTGAACGCCCCCTTTGTCGGCCGGGCCGCCGCGCATGACACCAGCGATCAGCGCACCTTGCGCGGTGTTCAATCCGAACGATTCTGCCAGCTCCGTCGTCAAGTCCTGAATTTCGACACCGATCCAGCCGCGCGTGACGCGCCCGGTACGGATGATCTGCTCCATGACGTCACGCGCGAACGATACGGGAATGGCGAAACCGATGCCGAGCGAGCCGCCCGAGCGCGAATAGATGGCGGAATTGATGCCGATCAGCGCGCCATCGCTATTGACCAGCGCGCCACCGGAGTTACCCGGGTTGATCGCTGCATCGGTCTGGATGAAGTTTTCGAAGGTGCTGATGCCAAGATGGCTGCGTTGCAGGGCGGAGACAATGCCCATCGTCACCGTCTGCCCGACGCCGAAAGGGTTGCCGATGGCGAGCACCACGTCACCGACGTTGAGTGAGCTTTCATTGGCGAAGGTGATGGCCGGCAGTTTTTCGTCGGCGGTGATTTGCAGCACCGCAAGGTCCGTGTCGGGGTCGCGCCCGACAAGGCGAGCAGCATATTTCGTGCCGTCGTTGAGGGCGACTTCGATCTCGTCTGCCGCTTCAATGACGTGATTGTTGGTGAGGATGTAGCCGTTGCTGCTGGCGATGACGCCCGAGCCGAGGCCGGAGGTTCTTTGCTCGCGCCGGCCCAGCCGGTCGCCGAAAAAATGGCGGAAAATGGGATCGTCGAGAAACGGATTTCGCTGGGCAGAGACTTCCTTGCTGGTGAAAATATGGACCACCGAAGGCAGCGCAATCTGCGCCGCAGGCGCGTAGGAACCCCGGGCGTCAATCCGCAGATCAGCGCGTGGCGCGCTCTCCTGAACCGCGATCACCGTTGTGCCGGGCGCAGGCAGCCATTCCGGTTTGAAAGTGGTGATGACGAACAAGGCGGCCACTGCGATGGTGACTGCCTGGGCAAAGGTCAGCCAGAGGCGGCGTACCATCTCAGGCCGCCTGCAACAGCGGAAGCGCGGAATCCCGGCTTCTGGAATGAAAGGAGTGGAACATGGAATTGAAGGCGCTTGAACGCTATCTGGCCACACTGCTCAACGTGGCAGCGTTTAAGGATTATTGCCCAAACGGTTTGCAAGTGGAAGGAAAGGCCGAGGTCGAGCGCGTGGTGTGCGGGGTGACCGCCAGCCAGGCATTGCTCGATGCCGCGGTCGCGCGTGACGCTGACGCCATACTCGTCCATCACGGCTATTTCTGGCGGGGTGAGGATCCACGTGTGGTTGGCACGCGCCGACAACGCCTGGCGACACTGCTTGGAGCGCAGATCAGCCTGCTTGCCTATCATCTGCCGCTGGACGTTCATGAGGAACTTGGCAACAACGCGCAGCTCGCCAGGCGCATGGGCTGGCGAGCAGAAGGGCGATTTGGTGAGCAGGATATCGGTGTGATCGGCGTGCCTGGCGAGGTCGGCCAAAGTGCTGCTGCATTGGCGGGTGCGCTGGGGCGGTCGCTATCACGCGAGCCCTTGCTGGTCGGCGATGCCGAGCGGCCGATCTCACGCGTGGCCTGGTGCACCGGTGCGGCACAAAGTCTGTTCGAGCAAGCGATTGACGCGGGCTGCGATGCCTTCGTGTCGGGCGAAATTTCCGAGCCGACGGTGCACCTCGCCCGCGAGTCCGGTATCCCGTACATTGCCGCCGGCCATCACGCTACCGAGCGATACGGGGTCCAGGCGCTGGGAGAGCATCTGGTGCACACCCACGGGTTAGCCTGCGAATTCATCGATATCGACAACCCGGTTTAGGAATCAGCCCGGTGTGTTCGCCAATGCTTCGGCTGATACGCTTAACTAGCGCCTATCCTGCCGGCGCCGGGTGTCTTGTTTGTCTTTTTCCGCTTTGCTGTCGTCCGGTTCGTCGCCCTCGCCAATACGAAAGTCGACATTGGTTTGCACGAAGGTTCGTGAAACCGACTTTTCTTCTTCTTCCGTGGGGCGGAATGCCGGCCCCTCTGCGTCGGTTGGTGTGGGGTCGGATACGACGTCGAAGTCCAGCCCGGCTGTGCGCGTCTCGGGCGGCGACGATTTCGCCGCATCGTCCGGTTCCATATGAGGAAACATTGGCGATGCCTCGGCGTCGGAGTCCAGGTGAAAATCAAGGCCGGTCGAGCCCGTGTAGGCCGACGGGGTGTCGGTTTCGTCCGCGTCCGCCTTGAAAGGCGCGATCTGGCTGTCGACATCGAAGTCGATATCCGGGAGGTACGATTCGGTGCCGACTTGATCGGGGACAGCCGCCCTGTTGTCGCCTGCGGCGTTAGGCGCTTCCGCGGCGGCTGAAGCATCGGATTCGGCGTCGTTCTGCGCGGAGGCAGCCGCTGCGGGTATGGCGGCCGCGGCCGCCGCTGCCGCGTCATCTCCGGTGTTGTCGGGGGACATGCGGTAGGGGCCCAGCTGATCCTCCAGCACCGCCAGCAACAGCAGAAACTCATCAACCGCGCCGAGCGGGAAGCCTTGGCGTGTGCCGCCGCGCGTGTCGCGCAGCAGACCGTGGATATAGGCTTGACAGTCCGTCGTGCCCCAGCACGACTGCAGGGTTCGAGCGATATGCGGCAGTTCCTCGATTGAACCCAGCGCCTTGATGGCGCTCTCGAAGTCATCCCACTCGATGATCTTGACGTTGAACGTCTTGTTGAGCTGGCGTGTCAGCCCTTCGAACTCCGCCTTCATTTTGGCTGCGCGGTAGACTTCGAGCAGTTTGATCCAGGGTTGCACGGCTTGCGTGGGGTTGCCGCGGATGAAGTCGGACAGCGTTTCGGCGGCACCGTGGACGCGGCCGAAAGACATCATGATGTCGGCGAGTTCAACCGCTGAGGCATGCTCTTCGGCGAGGTAGTTTTCGTCGATATCGATCGGCGCGACGCTGTGGTCGAGCTCGGCAGGCGGTTCGCCATTCCACTCGGCCGTGGAATAATCGAAGGAATCGGCATCTCCGCCGTGGGTGGATGCAGACGTCTCCACTGCGGGCTGCGCCGCGTTCGGCTCGTCATCCGCGCCGCGGGACAAGCTGGCCAGCGCGTCCAGCTCATCTTCGTCCGTCACCGGCGGTTGACGCCGTCGCCACCACATCAACGCAAGCAGCAGCACCAGCGCACTGACCGCAAGCGGGCGCCACCACGCCATCAATGTGTCAATCAGGCCGGAAGTTTCGGTCGCCGATTCGTCCGACGACGGTTGTGCGGCCGGCGTCACGGCGTCGATGACCGGGCCCTGCGCGTTGGGGGCCTGGTCGGGGGCGGTCGGCGTTTCGTCGGGATACGCCGCTGCCGCAGTGGGTTCTTGCGCTGGCGTCCCGGTGCTACCGGGCGTGCCGGCTTGTTGTGCTTCAAGCTCGGCGTTGAGCGTTTCCTGCAATGCTTGCAAGCGCGCAATGCGGTCACGCAACTCCAGTTGCGTGATGATTTTTGAGTCGAGCACCATCAGCATTTGCTGTTCGCGCCGAAGTTGTTCGCGTTCGGTTTCGGTGGTGCGATCAACGATACTCGGGTCGCCGAGCTGCAAGCTGAGCTTGAACCCCGAGACATCCGGCGCGTCACCCATGATCATCAGGCGGTCGCCGCGTGCGGGCGCCGGCTTGGCCTCGGGCGGCGCTTCGGCCGTCGCGGTCGGTTCGCTCAATATTTGCTCGGCCGATGGCGGGGCGTCGCGCAGTATCGGCTTTTTGCCAGGCGCGTTCGCTTTGGCGACGGCTTGATCTGGCGCAGCGGCGCGTCGGCTATCGATGCGCTTGCGCGCGGCCTCGATCTCTTCAGGCGAGGGGATGACCAGCGTGGTGCCTTTGGCCAAGCGTTGTCGTGCCGAGCGGATACTGCGTTCGACGGCGTTGGCGCGCCGCGTTGCGTCCACGAAGGCCCGGCGGTCGCGCCGGCTGTCCGGATAGAGCTTGCGCGCCAGCGCGTTGATCGATGAGGGTTCGGGAAGTGTCCACGTGCCGCCCAGGGCATCGCTGCCGAAGGCCGCACCGGCGCTGTGCGGCGCAGCACCGGCGCTGCGCGGTACAGATTGGGTCGGCGTAACGCGGCGGGGTGCCGGCGGTGCGCTGGCGACGGGCGCCACGAGTTCTGCCGGCAGGGGTAGCAAGAGTGTGTACGCGCGACGGAGCCTGGCGCTGCAGGTTTCCTCGAGCGTCATGCGGATGACGGGATCGAATACCGGCGTCGATCTTGTAATGATGGCGCGCCATTGGCCATTGACCTGACGCAGCCCGATCTGCGCACCGGTGAGCTCGGGGATACCCTCGGAAATCTGTCCCTGCGACAGGCGGAGGCATTCGCCGCCTTCGTCCGGCTTGACGCCGTGCAGACGCACTTCGGCGCGGAACGGCTCACCAATTGCTGACTGGCTGACGATATCGCCAAAGCCGATCGCATGCGCCGCGGTCGACGGGAACGCCAGACAGATGAGGGCTGACAGGGACAGTCGCGCTTTCGTTCTCATTCTGTGCTGGCGAAAAACCTTATAGGTTCGAGTGATCGCGCTAAAAGTTGAAGCATATTGTAATGAACTTGCTCTCTATGTGTTTCTGTCATCGGCGCAAAACGGGAAAACTCAAGGCATCGTCACGTTTAGTTGCATGCGATTTTTCATTCGGGCGGCGCTATGATCTTGGATGCGGCGGTTGGCCGCTTGTTGGCGTCGAACCATGGCCGAGCGCACCGGGATATTTTCAGCTGACCGACTTAACCCGATTGGTGAGTACGCTCCACGCCCGATTGCTCGACCAGCTGCGTTACCTCGCCTGGCAACTAAAGGGGCCTCACCTGCGGCCTTTCGCGCCTTGCCAGACAACCTGCCAGCCGCACACTCGGGCGCGTCCATCGGCCGTTTCCGGGATGATAGGTGCGTTGTTTCCATTCGATGGCGTACGTTTTTATGCACGAATCCACGACGAACACTCCAGCGCGAAAGCGCATCCACACGCGGCGCATTGAAATCGAAGGTTATCTGCGTGACGACGGGCTGGTCGAACTCGACGCCCGGCTCGTCGACGTCAAGGATCAGGACTACGTGCTTGCCAGCGGGGTGAGGCGGCGCGGCGACCCGGTCCATGACATGACCGTAACGCTCACCATCGACACGCATTTCCGTGTTCTCGCGGCGACTGCGCGTTCGGACGCAGTACCTTACCCCGGTGCATGCGAGACGATTGCGCCGGCGTACAGCAAGCTTGTCGGCCTCAACCTGTTGCGCGGATTCCGCGCCGCGGTGAGCGAGTTGTTTGGTGGTACGGCCGGTTGCAGCCACATCACCGAGTTGCTTTCCAGTGTTCCGACCGCCGCAATCCAGACGGTGGCCAGCTTCCGCCGCGAGAACGAGGAGACCGGCGAGAAACCCTTTCAACTCGATCGCTGCCATGCGCTGGCCAGTGACGCGGAGACCGTGCGCCGCTATTACCCAAAGTGGTATCGCCGGTAGGCGGGCAGGGCAATCACATGAATTGCAATTCCGCGTAGGTTGGGCGGAATCGCAATTCATGCGATTGCCTTGGGTAGGCGAGCGGCCACCAATTCGGTCAGCGTGATTTGCGTTATAATTTTCACGCTCTTGACGCCGGCATTCTCCGCACTTTGGAGAGCGTGTTTGCGCCGCGTCAGACAACGGTTCGATGAAACGACGGTGTTTGCCGGGCGAGGGAGACCGGTGAACGTCGTGGGGCGCATGCCCCGAAATGACCCATTCAACCAAATGCTCGCGCGCTCGGTGTTCAGTGTGCGGCTTCCATCGAAGGGCAATCATGAAGATTCATGAATATCAGGCAAAAGAGCTGCTGAGAAAGTTTGGTGTCACCACGCCACGTGGTTTCGCATGCTTCTCGGTCGATGAGGCACTCAAGGCGGCGGATGATCTCGGCGGGCCGGTCTGGGTCGTCAAGGCGCAGATCCACGCGGGGGGGCGTGGCAAAGGTGGTGGCGTGAAGATTGCCAAATCCAAAGGCGAAGTCAAACAGTTCGCCGAGGAAATTCTCGGCATGCAACTGGTGACGCACCAAACGAGCCCGGAAGGTCAGAAAGTGCGCCGTCTGCTGGTTGAGGAAGGCGCGGACATCAAGGCGGAGCTGTATGTCGGTCTGGTGGTCGATCGCTCGACGCAGAAAGTGTGTGTGATGGCGTCCTCCGAAGGCGGCATGGACATCGAGGAAGTCGCTGCGTCCACGCCCGAGAAAATCCACAAGGTCTACGTCGATCCGGAGGCCGGCCTGACCGACGCCGAGGCTGACGATGTGGCACGCAAGATCGGCATTCCGGACGCCTCAGTGGCCAAGGCACGCGTGCAGTTGCAAGGGCTGTACAAGGCATTCTGGGACACCGACGCGTCGCTGGCGGAAATCAACCCGCTGATCGTGACCGGTGGCGGCGATGTGATCGCGCTCGACGCGAAAATGAACTTCGATTCCAACGCGCTGTATCGGCATGAAGACATCGTCGAAATGCGCGATCTCGACGAAGAAGATGCCGACGAAGTGGAAGCGTCGAAATTCGATCTGTCCTACATCTCGCTCGACGGCAACATCGGTTGCTTGGTCAATGGCGCCGGTCTGGCGATGGCGACCATGGACACCATCAAGCTGTATGGTGCCGCACCCGCCAACTTCCTTGACGTCGGCGGTGGCGCGACGACCGAAAAGGTTACCGAGGCGTTCAAGATCATGCTCAAGAACCCCAAGGTCAAGGGCATTCTCGTCAACATCTTCGGCGGCATCATGCGCTGCGACACCATCGCCGCGGGCGTGGTGGCTGCGGCCAAGGAAGTCAATTTGAATGTGCCGCTGGTAGTGCGCATGAAGGGCACCAACGACGACTTGGGCAAGAAAATTCTTGCCGAATCCGGCCTGCCCATCATCGCTGCCGACTCCATGGCCGAAGCCGCCGAGAAGATCGTTGCCGCGGTTGGCGGCAACTAAGGGGATACGAGAATGTCGATTCTGATCAACAAGAACACCCGCGTCGTCACGCAGGGTATTACCGGCAAGACCGGCCAGTTCCACACGCGCATGTGCCGCGACTATGCGAACGGCAAGAACTGCTTCGTGGCGGGCGTGAACCCGAAACGCCCCGGCGAGGATTTCGAGGGCGTGCCGATCTACGGCACGGTCAAGGAAGCCAAAGCGCAGCAGGGCGTGAATGCGTCTGTGATCTACGTGCCGCCACCGTTTGCCGCGGCGGCGATCTGGGAAGCCGTCGATGCCGATCTCGATCTGGTGATCTGCATTACCGAAGGCATTCCGGTGCGTGACATGGTCGAAGTGCGTGACCGCATGCGCAAGCAGAACAAAAAGACGATGCTCGTCGGCCCGAACTGCCCGGGCGTGATTACCCCGGAAGAGATCAAGATCGGCATCATGCCCGGCCACATCCACAAGAAGGGCCGGATTGGCGTGGTGTCGCGCTCAGGCACGCTCACCTACGAGGCGGTCGGACAACTGACCGAACTCGGACTGGGCCAGTCGTCGGCGGTGGGTATCGGCGGGGACCCGGTGAACGGACTCAAGCATCTCGAAGTCCTGCGCCTGTTCAACGACGATCCCGACACCGATGCCATCGTGATGATCGGCGAAATTGGCGGCACGGACGAAGAAGAGGCCGCCCGCTGGTACAAGGAAAACGGCACCAAGCCGATCGTTGGCTTTATCGCCGGCGTCACCGCGCCGCCGGGCAAGCGTATGGGACATGCCGGCGCCATCATCTCGGGTGGCACGGGTACCGCGCAGGAGAAGCTCGAAGTGATGGAAGAATGCGGATTCACGGTGACCCGCAACCCGTCCGAAATGGGCAAACTTCTCAAGGCAAAACTGTAGTCCGCTTGCCACGGCATTGCGAAGACGACGCCCGCCAAGTGCGGGCGTTTTTTTCGCGCGTACCTTTCTCGCTCGTCGGACTTTGCTTTAGTGATATAAAACCGTGATCGTTCGCTTTTACCCGGTGCCAACCGCCAAATGGATGCGGTCGGACGTTCATGGGCGACCGGATATACGGTAGCCTTGGCATGCGGTGCGAACGGAGCGGCGACGCGCCGACCGGGCGGCACAGCAACTGCGCAAATTACGGCTTGCCTGCGGTCGAGCATGTCGAATTGATGTAACCGTCAGTAATGGGTGATGAGAGAATTCGAGTCGTCGATGTCATCAGAGATTAGCCGCGCACCCGCGCTGCAAATGGCCTTCCGCACGGATGTCGGGCAGATTCGCGAACGTAATGAGGACACCTGTCTGTGTTGCGAGGAACAGGCGTGGGCCGTGCTTGCCGATGGAATGGGTGGCTATCGCGGGGGGGACGTCGCCTCGTCCATGACCGTGGCGTGCTTCAAGGAAAGTCTCGATAGCCAGGCGGTGACGAGCGTCGCGGAGGCCTTGTCCAGTCTGCGCAAGGCGACCCTGTCCGCCAACGAGCGCGTATTTTCCGTGTCACGCGCCGATCGCGACTTGCGTGGCATGGGTTCGACGGTGGTTGCGGCGCGGTTTTTCGACGAGATGCTTGCCGTCACCCACGTCGGCGATTCGCGACTGTATCGATATCGGCCGGATCACCTCGTGCAGTTGACGCGGGATCACTCCTTGTTGCAGGAGCAGGTCGATGGCGGCATGATGAGCGCAGACGTAGCGCGTCATTCGCCGGGGCGTGGTCTGCTCACACGGGCGCTCGGCGTTGAACCTTCCGTCGTGCCCGACGTGGCGCTGCATGAGACGCACGCCGGAGATATCTACCTGTTGTGCTCCGACGGCTTGACCGACATGCTTCATGACGATGATATCGCGCTGGTATGCGAGACCCTGTCCGCCAACCTTGCCTTGGCGGCCGACCATCTGATTCAGCTTGCCAATGATCGTGGCGGGCGTGACAACATCACGGTGATACTCATCAAGATCCCCCAGCCATCGGCCACGCCGGCTGGATCGGGCCGCTAAGGTGACTGAACGGACGAAACGATGCCCAAACTGATTCTCAGCATGGATGGTCTTGTACTCAAGGAGATTCCCTTGGCCAAAGAGCAGACCACGATCGGGCGCAAGCCACACAATGACATCCAGATCGACAATCTGGCGATCAGTGGCGAGCATGCCGTCATCACCTCGATCCTCAATGACGCATTCCTCGAGGATCGCAACAGCACCAACGGCACCTATGTCAACGGTCAGCCGGTAAAAAAATGCGCTTTGCAGAACAACGATGTGGTCGAGTTGGGGAAGTATCGGATCAAGTTCGTTGTCGACGCCGCGGTGCCGGGTTCCGCGCCGTCTGATTTCGTCGATACCGCGGCACTCGCGCCGGTGATCGAGCCGCCGGACGTTGAAGTCAGCGTGCCAGAACCCGTTGCGACGGATACGCACGTCGGGGACGCTGACCGAGTCGATTCAGTCGATCCCGAGGCGACCCAGGTGCTCGACCGCGCGATGGCGTCCGGCACGACAAGTGACACACCGCCGGCAGCCACCCCCCGCGCCGCGGAAAAGAAGCCCGAGGTGCTCGGCATGATCCAGGTCTTGTCGGGGCCGAACGTTGGACGCGAGCTCGAACTCAAAAAATCGCTCACCACGCTCGGGAAACCGGGTGTGCAGGTCGCGGTGATCACACGGCGTCCACACGGTTACTTCATCACCCATGTCGAAGGTTCGACCTTCCCGGTGGTCAATGGCCGCCAGCTCGACGCCCAAGCGCAAAATCTCAAAGATCACGACATCATCGAGATCGCGGGCGTCAAAATGGAATTCTTCCTGCGCGATCACGGCGACTGAGCGTCTCGCCCCCGGCCAGGCGCCTTCCGTGCATACTCAAAAGACGAGGTGGGCCCGGCATTGCACCATTGGGCCGCCGAGCGGTGCAATGCGCTTCGCTTATTGACACCTTACTTTCGCCCGAAGTCTTTTTCCGCCCGCGCCGTCAATCCGAATCCCGCGCGTGCCTCGCCGGCCCTGTGACTTAATTCGCGCTGGAAGGGCATTGCACGGGGTTAACCTTCCCGATTGCAAACGTATCAACCGAGCTGTCATGGAATTCAGGGTGTTGGGATGTAGCGGGGGAATTGGCGGACGTGCTGCTCGCACGTCCGCTTTTCTCGTCGACGACAATATCCTGATCGATGGCGGCACCGGCGTTGGTGAGCTCGATTACGAGGCGCTCCTGCGCATCGATCACATTTTCGTCACTCACGCGCATCTCGATCATATCGCCTTCATCCCGCTGCTGATCGATACCGTCGGTGAGACGCGCCGCGCGCCGGTTACCGTGTATGCAACCGCTGAAACGCTGCGCATCCTGCGTTCCCACATCTTCAACTGGCTCGTCTGGCCGGATTTCAGCGCCATTCCCAACCGCCATCGCCCTTTTCTGCGCTTTCAAATGCTGAAAGTGGGAGAGTCAGTCGATTTTGGCGGCCGGCGTATTACGGTGTTGCCTGCTTTCCACACGGTGCCCGCGGTGGCCTATTGTGTCGACAGCGGCGCTGGGCAACTCATCTACACTGGCGACACGTCGTACACGCCGGACCTGATCGCCGCCATCAACGCCCAACCGGCGCTGCGGCACCTTGTCATCGAAACGGCGTTTTCCGAATCGCAGCACGGCCTCGCCATGGCATCACGCCACTTGTGTCCGAGCCTGCTCGCGCGGTTTCTCGATGCGGT
>CBDTZF010000051.1:0-11707 GCA_965364825.1 uncultured Rhodocyclaceae bacterium
CTGGTGCTGGCCGACGACGACGAAGTGGACCTGACCAATCTGCAACGCCAGATCCTGCATACCGAACAATCTGTAGGGCAACCCAAGGTACTGTCCGGGAAGACAACGCTGGCGCGACTGAATCCCGAAGTGCGGGTGGAGACGCGCGCCACCCGCTTGCTCGGCGACGCGCTTTCGGCCGAGGTGGCCGCGGTCGATGTGGTGCTGGACTGCACCGACAATTTTGAAACGCGCCACGCCATCAACCGTGCCTGTCATCGGCATCGCAAACCGCTGGTATCGGGCGCGGCGATTCGTTTCGATGGCCAGCTCAATGTGTTCGATCTGCGTAGCGACGCCAGTCCGTGTTACTCCTGTCTGTTTCCCGAGGGAGAGGATGTGGAGGAGGTGCGCTGCGCCGTGATGGGTGTATTCGCGCCGATCCCCGGCATCATCGGTACCTGTCAGGCGGCCGAAGCGCTCAAATTATTGGCCGCTTGCGGCAGTTTGCTGACCGGGCGGGTGCTGCTACTCGATGGTTTGAGCATGGAGTGGCGCAGCATCGGTCTGGCAAAGGATCCGCACTGTGCGGTGTGCGGAAGCGGAGCGCAGCAAGCGTCGAGGGCGATGTCAGCGTCGTAAGTTGGGCAGAGCGCAGCGAAGCCCAACATTTGGCGACCACCGGAATGTTGGGCGTCCTACGTCACCCCAACCTACCCGGACGGGTTCGTCCAATCCACACCAAATCCGCCCGACGGCATGTCGCGCCGGCGCCTCTTCTACCCTCCGGTGTGCCCGCGCGAGTCGCGTCTTACCCGGGCCAGTACGCGCAGGTCGTTGCCAATGCGGCGACTGTCCGCAATGTCCAGTTCGCAGGCGCTATCGAGCGTCGTCATTTCGGCAAGATTGAATGCGCCTTGTGCGGCATCACCGACGAGCCTGGGCGCCTGGTAGATAAGCAGTTCGTCAACGCAGCCTTCGCGCAGCAAGGATCCGTTCAGTTTGAACCCCGCTTCCACATGGACTTCGTTGATGCCGCGGCGGGCCAGTTCGCCGAAGAGTGCGTGCAAGTCGACCTTGCCGCTCGCGTTGGGCAGATTGACGATTTCGGCATTGCAATCAACCAATGTTGCCACTTTGTCGTTATCGTCCGTCGCGGTGAAAACGAGCACCGGATTACCATCGAACAGGCGCGCCGCAGGTGACACCTCCAGGCGCGCGTCGATCAACACTTTGAGTGGCTGACGGACGCATGGCACCGCGCGCACGGTGAGTTGCGGATCATCGGCTTTGACCGTACCGATGCCGGTGAGCACGGCGCAGGCACGCGCGCGCCAGCGGTGCCCGTCGGCGCGCGCTGCCGGGCCGGTAATCCACTGACTGACGCCGTTGTTGAGCGCCGTTTTACCGTCCAGCGTCGTAGCCACCTTGAGGCGTACCCACGGGCGCTGCGCGGTCATGCGTGTGACGAAACCGCGATTCAACTCGAGCGCTTCAGCCTCCAGCAAACCAGTGCGAGCGGTGATTCCGGCTTCTGCAAGTCGTTGCACGCCGCGCCCGGCGACAGCCGGGTTGGGATCGTTCATTGCCACGACGACATGGCGGATGCCTGCGGCGATCAGTGCGTCGGCGCATGGTGGCGTGCGGCCATGATGCGCGCAGGGTTCGAGCGTGACATAGGCGGTCGCGCCATGCGCCTGGTCGCCCGCTGCGGCAAGGGCGCGGGTTTCGGCATGGGCCGCTCCGGCTCTTTCATGCCAGCCTTCGCCCACGACGCGCGCACCGTGGGCGATCACGCAGCCGACGCGTGGATTGGGCGAGGTGGTGGTCAGGCCGCGTTCGGCCAGTTGCAGCGCTCTGGCCATGTGGAGGTGGTCTGTGGCGCTGAACCTCATCGCGTCGTCAGTTCTTGACGCGGCCGCGGGGACGTGAAACCTCGCGGATCGCCTCGGAGAAGGCGTCGACATCTTCGAAGTTGCGATACACCGAGGCGAAGCGCACATAGGCCACCTTGTCGAGCTTTTTGAGCTCGCGCATCACCAATTCGCCGATGGTCTTGCTCGGCAATTCGCGTTCGCCCATGGCGAGCAGCTTGCCTTCGATGCGCGCCGCCGCGGCCTCGATGGCTTCCAAGGCGATCGGCCGCTTGCGCAAGGCGAGCGTCATGCTGGCAAGCAGCTTGCTTCGATCGAACTCGGCGCGCCGCCCGTCCGACTTGACCACATGCGGCATTTTCAAGTCGATGCGCTCGTAGGTGGTGAAACGCTTGTCGCACTGGATACAGCGACGGCGGCGCCGCACGACGTCGCCGTCCTCATTTTCACGAGTGTCGGTCACCTGCGTCGAAGGGTCACTGCAAAACGGGCATTTCATCGCATTGTGCCAGCAGTCGAGACGGGATCAGTCGCCATACACTGGAAACCGGGCGCACAGCGCGGCCACGTTGTTTCGCACCCGATCGAGGTTGTCGGTGTCGTCCGGTGCATCGATCACGTCGGCAACCAGGTGAGCCACGCGCTCGGCCTCGATCTCGGTAAAGCCGCGTGTCGTCATCGCTGGCGAGCCGATACGGATGCCCGAGGTGACGAAGGGTGTTTCCGGATCGTTGGGGATGGTGTTCCTATTGACCGTGATGTGCGCCAGCCCGAGCGTCGCTTGGGCGTCCTTGCCGGTGATCGACTTGCTGCGCAGATCAAGCAGAAACACGTGGCTTTGTGTACCGCCGGAGACGACGCGCAGGCCGCGCTCCTTGTCGAGCACGCGCGCCATCACGCGGGCGTTGGCAATGACCTGCTCCTGGTAGCGCTTGAAGCTCGGCGTCATTGCTTCCTTGAACGCGGCGGCCTTGGCGGCAACGACATGCATCTGCGGCGCACCCTGCAGACCCGGGAAGACGGCCGAATCGATCGCCTTGGCGTGTTTCTCCTTCATCAGAATAAGGCCGCCGTGCGGGCCGCGCAGTGTCTTATCCGTCGTCGTCGTTACGACATCGGCATGCGGCACCGGGTTGGGGTAGAAGCCCGCAGCGATGAGGCCGGCGTATTGCGCCATGTCGACCATCAGGATGGCATCGACCGCCCTGGCGACCTTGGCGAAGCGTTCGAAATCGATTCGCAGCGAATAGGACGCGGCGCCGGCAATGATGAGCTTTGGCCTTGTTTCGCGCGCAAGGCGCTCCATCGCCGCGTAGTCGATCGCTTCCTTTTCATCCAGACCGTAGGAGATCACCTTGAACCACTTGCCGCTCATGTTGCGCGCCATGCCGTGAGTCAGCTGACCGCCGTCGGCCATGCTCAGCCCCATGATGGTGTCGCCGGGCTGGAGGAAGGCCAGAAATACCGCTTGGTTCGCTTGCGCGCCGGAATGCGGCTGGACGTTGGCGGCCTCCGCCCCGAAAAGCTTTCGCGCGCGATCGATCGCCAGTTGCTCGAGGACATCGACATGTTCACAGCCACCGTAGTAACGCTTGGCGGGATAGCCTTCGGCATATTTGTTCGTGAGCTGCGAGCCCAACGCCTGCATCACCGCGTAGCTGACGTAGTTTTCCGATGCGATCAGTTCGATGTGCGCTTCCTGACGGCCATCTTCTGCCTGAATGGCCTCCCACAGTTCGGCATCGGTACTCGCGAGCGTTTTTTTTCTGGAGAACATGGCCTTCAGTCAGAAGCTACACAAAAGGAAAGTCTAGCACGGCGAACGGCCATCAATGCCGCGGCGTTAAAGGGAAATCAGGTGTTTGGCAGATCATCGCGCGCGGCCGTCAGATGGGATTTGATCGCCCACTGTTCGACCGAGAGACGGGTGCCGTCGTGCCGCAGCCAGTTGAGTGCGGCATTCGGGATGAGAAAATCGCGCGGTGTGTCGAGCGAACGATCATTGGCCAGCCTAAACAGGATGTCCAGCACGCCGCCGTGAGTGACGACCAGCACCTGTTGCCCGCCGTGGGTCCGCGCAATCGCCGCAAAGGCCTGGCCAACGCGTCGAGCAAAATCATTCAGGCTTTCACCGCCGTCCGGCACGAGGTTCGGGTCGCGGGCCTCGATGCGTGCATTGATCCCGGGGAAACGCGCGCGCACCTCATCGCCGGTGAGTCCTTGTAAATTTCCAAAATGGCGTTCGCGCAGGTCGGCGCAAAGAATGACAGGAGGCCGTGATTCGGCGCAGATCGATTCCGCCGTCTGGACCGCGCGTACCAGATCGCTGCTATACACGCCGTCGAAGACCTCGCCGGCGAGTTGCCGCGCGGTCGCCTGCGCCTGAAGTCGACCTGTATCGTTGAGCGCAATATCAGTGTGGCCTTGCAAGCGGCGTGCGACGTTCCAGTCGGTTTCGCCGTGTCGAACCACACACAATCTCACGTCCTGGGTCAAATCGGATCCTGTTGCGCCGCTGCTTCAGGCGCGTTTACGCGTTTCCCCTCATTGGCTCGAAAACGCAATGTGCCGATAATTGCAACAAAGCAATCGTCGCGTTCGCGCGCGTGAGGGTGGCGAGATGTCCATAACACGACCGGCGGAGGAGCGTAGCGGGTGAATTTTCTTTTGAAACTGTCTGCGGCGATCGACTGGATTACCGAGCACATCGGACGCTACACCATTTGGCTTTTACTTGCCGCCACGGTGATCAGCGCCGGCAACGCGGTGAGCCGTTATGGTTTCAGCCTCAGCTCCAACGCGATGCTTGAAGTGCAGTGGTATCTGTACTCGGCGGTGTTCATTCTGTGCGCGGGCTACACCCTGCTGAAGAACCAGCATGTGCGCATCGATCTGGTGTCCAACCGGATGTCGGCCAAGGGGCGCAACTGGGTCGACGCAATCGGCTTCGTCGTGTTCCTAATTCCCGTGGCGCTCATGATCACGTGGATGTCGTGGCCGAGTTTCGTCGATTCCTACGTAAACATGGAGAAATCGTCCAACGCCGGCGGGCTGATCCGCTGGCCGGTGCGCTTGATCATTCCGGTCGGCTTCGGCCTGTTGGCGCTGCAAGCGTTCTCTGAACTGATCAAGCGGGTCGCCTTCATCACCGGACACGGCCCGGATCCGCTGGAAAAAAAGGAATCCCACGGCATCGCAGCGCCCCGTGACGACGCGGAAGCCGCCAAATGACGGCTTTCCTGATCGACAATATGGCGCCGCTGATGTTCGGCACGCTGATCTTCTTCCTGCTCAGCGGCTTTCCGGTGGCCTTCGCGCTCGCCGCCAACGGGCTGTTTTTCGGATTCGTCGGCATTGAACTCGGCCTGCTCACGCCGGCGCTGCTGCAGGCACTGCCCGAACGCGTCCTCGGCATCATGGCCAATGACACACTGCTAGCGATTCCCTTCTTTACCTTTATGGGCATCATCCTCGAGCGCAGCGGCATGGCCGAGGATCTGCTCGAATCGGCAGGACAGTTGTTCGGCCCGATCCGCGGCGGTATTGCCTACGCGGTGATTATTGTCGGCGCGCTGCTCGCCGCTACCACTGGCGTGGTGGCTGCGTCGGTGATCTCGATGGGTCTGATTTCCTTGCCGGTGATGCTGCGCTACGGCTTCTCGCGGGAGGTGTCTACCGGTGTGATCTGCGCATCCGGCACGCTGGCGCAGATCATCCCGCCGTCGCTGGTGTTGATCGTGCTGGCCGACGTGCTGGGTGTGTCGGTCGGTGACGCCTACAAGGGTGCGATCATCCCTTCGGCGTTGCTGGTTGGCATGTTGGTGCTCTACGTCTTCGTCATGACCATCATCAAGCCGTCGGCAGTGCCGGCGCTGCCGCTGGAGGCGCGCACGATGCGCGGCGCGGTACTTGCCAAACATGTGCTGGTCTCCATGGTGCCGCCGATAGTACTGATCTTTCTTGTGCTCGGCACGATCTTCATCGGCCTGGCGACGCCGACCGAAGGTGGCGCGATGGGGGCGGTTGGCGCACTGATCCTGGCCATGTTGCGCCGGCGGATGAGCATGAAAGTGCTCCGGGGCGCGCTCGAAACCACCGCGCAGTTGTCCACCTTCGTCATGTTCATCCTGATCGGTTCGACCATCTTTGCGCTCACCTTCCGCGCGGTCAATGGCGACCTTTGGGTCGAGCACCTGTTCAGCCTTGTGCCGGGTGGGCAGTGGGGCTTCCTGATCGTCGTCAGCCTGCTGGTGTTCGTGTTGGGTTTCTTCATCGATTTCTTCGAGATCGCCTTCATCCTGCTGCCGCTGTTCGCGCCGGTGGCGCAAAAGCTCGGCATCGACATGGTGTGGTTTCTGGTGCTGATCGGCATGAACATGCAGACATCGTTCCTGACACCACCGTTCGGCTTTGCGCTGTTCTACTTGCGAAGTGTGGCGCCGGTGTCGGCCTATGACGATGCGCAAACGGGGAAACGCATCGAAGGCATCAAGACGATGCAGATCTACCGTGGTGTGATTCCGTTCATCGTCATCCAGTTGGTGGCGCTGTCCCTGATGCTGATCTTCCCGCAGCTCGTGACCGGCGGACTCGACGAAAAGATCAAGATTGATCTGGACACGATCGAACTGAACATCGACCTGGGCGACGAATACGGCGCGCCGCCGGTGTTCCCCGGCATGGAACCGCGCTCGGACGAACAGCCGGGCAGCAGCAGCGAACCGGCCGATCCGAATGCAGCGTTGATGGATGCCTTCCGGCAAAGTGATCCACCACCGAAGTAGGGTGGACCGCGTCAAAACGTTTTACAGGGGGCCGAGCGCCCCCTGTTTTTTGGTCAGCTCAGATCGGCAACCAACGCAGTCTGCGTTTCGGGTGCGATTTCCTCAAGCGCGCATTTGATTAGAAACATCACTCAGCTGAACAGAGGACGATTCGGCGCCCTCGTCTCTACTGCCGTCATTCCCGCGAAAGCGGGAATCCATCCTCGCCGGGGCACTGGATCCCCGCTTTCGCGAGGATGACAGCGGAGATTCGAGGCTTCGGCTGAAACTTCTACATAATCAGGAGCGCGCAAGTGTATTCGGGATCGTCGATTCCCATGCCGAGCGCCGCGCCCGATTTGAGCGCCTGCTGCACCTCGCGGGTCAGCTCGAAGCGCAAAAAAAAATGGACCGAGAAAGGCAGGCCGGTGGCGGGGTCGCCACAGGTTTCGAGATATTCGAGGTGGCCGTGCGCATGCCCGGTTTCGCCCTCAGCGGTGGAGCGAAAGTCCGCCGCGACGTCGTTGTAGTCTTCCACGTCGGCCTTGCTGGCAAAGTAAAGATAGCGACGATTGGCCTGCGATCCCCCCGCGAACGCCGCCTTGAGGTATTCCTCGGTCTGATTTCCTTTAAGTTGCAGGGTGTTCCTTCGTTGGGTCGGGTTGGTGCCAAATCGGCAAGAGGCGCCGGATGTATCTTCAAGTTAGATCACTAAGGCGTAAGCGGAAATTGCAAACGCCGATGGCGTCTATGGATTTCTACCATCGGCGTTTTGCGCAGCGATGTTCTCGCGTCATGCGCGCTACACTTGCCCGATCAAACGAACCGCCTTTGTGCACGAGACCCAATGAAAACCGAACACGCCCCGACGATTCGCCGCGAGGACTACCGTCCGCTGGCCTGGACAGTCGATACCATCGACCTACATTTCACACTCGACGCCTCCCACACCGTCGTGCGTAACCGCATGCATTGCGTGCGCCAGGGCGATGGCCCGCTGGTGCTGTTGCATGAAGCACTCGAACGCGAATCACTGACCGTCGATGGCGTTGCGCCGCCACCCGACCGGGTGCGCGATCGGGAGGGTTGCCTCGAGATCGATCTGGACGGCATGGATGTGGCCGAGGTGGAAGTGGTCACGCGCATCGATCCGTCATCGAACAGCGAGCTGTCGGGCCTTTACCAGTCGGCCGGCGGCTTGTTCACCCAGTGCGAGCCGCAGGGTTTCCGGCGCATCACCTGCTATCCGGATCGGCCGGATGTCATGGCGCGATTCATGGTCACGCTGGAGGCCGATCGCGCCACCTATCCGGTGCTGCTTTCCAACGGTAACCTGGTCGAGCAGGGCGACCTTGAGGATGGACGCCATTTCGCGCGCTGGGATGATCCGTTCCCCAAACCGAGCTACCTTTTTGCGCTCGTTGCCGCCGATCTGGTGGTGCATGAAAAGAAGGAAACCACCGCCTCGGGCCGTGACGTGCTGCTGCAGGTGTGGGTCGAGGCGGGCAACCTCGATCGTGCTGACCATGCCATGGATTCGCTGGTGCACTCGATGCGCTGGGACGAACAGACCTTCGGCCTCGAACTCGATCTCGATCGCTACATGATTGTCGTGGTGGGCGATTTCAACATGGGTGCGATGGAGAACAAGGGTCTCAACATCTTCAACGCGAAATACGTACTCGCCAAGCCGGAAACCGCCACCGACGCCGATTACGAGAACGTCGAGGGCGTGGTCGGGCACGAATACTTCCACAACTGGACAGGCAACCGTGTGACCTGCCGCGACTGGTTCCAGCTCACGCTCAAGGAAGGGCTCACGGTGTTCCGCGACCAGCAGTTCTCGGCCGACATGCTCGCCGCGGCCGGTGGCGAGTCGGCGCGTGCGGTCAAGCGCATCGAGGATGTGCGCGTGCTGCGCACCGCGCAGTTTCCCGAAGACGCCGGCCCGATGGCGCACCCCATCCGCCCCGACGAATACCAGGCGATCAACAATTTCTATACCGCGACGGTGTATGAAAAGGGCGCCGAAGTGATCCGCATGCTGCACACCGTGCTTGGAAAGGAAGGTTTTCGCAACGGCATGGATCTGTACTTCAGCTATTTCGACGGCCAGGCGGTCACCTGCGATGATTTCGTCGACTGCATGGCCGAAGCCAACGGCGCTGACCTCGACCAGTTCATGCGCTGGTACGGCCAGCGCGGCACGCCGCGGGTGCGCGCCACCACCGACTACCACGCCGACGCCCGGCGTTTCACGCTCACGCTGGTGCAGTCGCGGCCCGACGCCACCGGCGAACCGCTGCACATCCCGTTTGCGGTCGGTCTGATCGGTGCCGATGGTCAGGATCTTCCCTTGCGCCTGCAAGACGAGACGGAGCCCGGGGCGACCACGCGCGTGCTGGAGTTGCGCCAACACGAGCAGACCTTCGTGTTCGAGGATATGCCGGCGGCGCCGGTGCCTTCGCTGCTGCGCGGATTCAGCGCACCGGTGATTCTCGAAGTCGATGAAGACGACGCCCGGCTGGCCTTCCGCATGGCGCACGACGCCGACTCCTTCAACCGCTGGGATGCCGCGCAGCGCTACATGACGCGGGTCATTCTCGGCATGTCGCGCGCGGCGGCGGACAGCGGTACGGTCAGCGCGCCGGCACCCTTTGTCGAAGCCTTCCGCGCGCTGCTCGACGACGTGCGCCTCGATCCGGCGTACCGCGCCGTCGCGCTCACGTTGCCGGCCGAAGGGTATCTGCTCGAGCAGATGGAAGCCGCCGATCCGGCCGCATTGCGCGCGGCGATGATCGTGCTCACGCAGACGCTCGGGGGCCAACTGGCCGCACGGTGGCTGACGCACGATGCTGCGCTGGAAGTGAGGGGGCCATATCGCTATCACCCGGCCGACGCCGGCAAACGCGCGTTGCGCAATCTGGGGCTGCGCTACCTGTGCGCCGCAGGCGTCACCGAAGGCGTGGCACGCAGCCATGCGCAGTTCGCTGCGGCCACCAACATGACCGAACAGTTCGGCGCGCTGGCGGCGCTGGTGCAAAGCCCGGCTACGGATAAAGCGGCCGAGGCGCTGGCAGCATTCGAGGCGGATTTCGCCGGCGACGCGCTGGTGATGGACAAGTGGTTTGCGGTGCAGGCCGCCGCTTGGCGCTGGATGGACGATGCGCCGGCCACCCTCGCACGCGTCGAAGCGCTGCTCGCACACCCCGCATTCAGCCTCTCTAACCCGAACAAGGTGTACGCGCTGCTGGGTAGTTTCTTCCGCGGCAACCCGGCCGAATTTCATCGCGAAGATGGCGCCGGCTATCGCTTTTGGGGGGATCGCATTCTCGAATTGAGCGCGCGTAATCCGCAGGTGGCTGCGCGCATGGCGCGTCAACTCGAAAACTGGCGCCGTTTCACCCCCGCGCTACAGGCGGTCGCGCGCCCGCAGATCGAGCGTGTGCTGGCGGAAGAAGCACTGGCCGCCGATGTGCGCGAGGTGCTCGAGAAGGCGCTTGGCGGGTAGACCAACTGAGCTGGCACACCTTGCGCTATCTCAAACATCGTAGGGTGCAATACCCGAAGGGCATTGCACCGATCAACGGTTGGAATGGTGCAATGCGCTGCGCTTATTGCACCCTACGCTTGATTTTTCGGGGCAGCGCCACGGTCTTAAGATTTCCCTAAGACAGCGCGCCGATACTCGGAGCCATCTTTTAGATGGAGGCTCCCATGAATCCGATCGCTTCCCGCCCGGTCAAGGTCTTCGACCCCTTGCTGCGACTCACCCACTGGTGGCTGGCGCTGTCGATCATCGTGCTGATCGCCACCAGCCAGTTTGCCGAATTGTTCGAAGACGGCCCCTACGAAGCGCTGATGTGGGACTGGCATATCGTTAGTGGTTACGCGCTCGCCGCCGGCCTGTTCGTCCGCCTGGTGTGGGGCTTTGTCGGCCCGGCGCCGGCCCGCGGTGCCGACCTGTGGCATCCCAAGGCCTGGGCAGAGATGCTGCAACTGCACTGGCCGCGTCCCAGATTGGGGCACGACGCCGCGGCCTCGCTGGCCTTCATCGCGTTCTACGCGGTCAGCGCTGTCATGGTGATCACCGGCCTCGCGCTCACGGCGACGGAATTCGACAGTGGTCCGTTGGCGCCGTGGATCGGCGGCGCAACGCGCTTCAAGGATTTCTTCGAGGAACCGCACGAGGCTGGCTTCATCTTCATTCTGCTCTTCATCGGCGTGCACATCGGCGCACTGATTGTCCATCATCGACGTGGCGAGCGCGTGGCTCAGGCAATGGTGAATGGAAAACAGTTTGAACACGATGGGCAGATCATCGACGACTGAGCGGGCACGGCTCGCGCGAGTGGCGCCTCGGCGCCGCTTGCGCGACCATGACCACGTGCACGCAAGGCACACGGAGGCGAGATGCGGATACTCGTGGTAGAGGACGACAAGCTGCTCGGCGACGGACTCAGTGTCGGGCTCAAATCGCAGGGCTACGCGGTCGACTGGGTGATGGACGGCGTCGCCGCGGAAACTGCCATGTCGACGCACGAATACGCGGTCGTCGTGCTCGATCTCGGCTTGCCACGGCAGGACGGTCGCGAAGTACTCGCCCACAGACGCGCCAAGGGCGACACCACGCCAGTGCTGGTACTCACCGCGCGTGACCTGATCAGCGACAAAGTTGACGCGCTCGACCTGGGCGCGGACGACTATCTGGTCAAACCTTTCGATCTCGACGAACTCGCGGCCCGCCTGCGTGCGCTCACCCGCCGCGCCCAGGGCCAGGCGCAGCCGCGCTTGCGCCACGGCGACATTGAACTTGATCCCGCAGCGCGCGCGGTGACCCGCGGCGGCGAAGCAGTGGCGCTGACCGGCCGCGAGTTCGACGTGCTCGAACTGCTGCTCAGCCACGCCGGCCGCGTCGTTACGCGCCGCCAGATCGACGATCAGCTCTATGCCTGGGGCGATGAAGTGGAGAGCAACGCGCTGGAAGTGCACATTCACCATCTGCGCAAGAAGCTCGGCAGCGAACTGATCCGCACAGTGCGTGGGGTTGGCTACACCGTGGCGGCGCAACGCTCATGACGCAGCCGCCGC
>CBDTZF010000052.1:0-11531 GCA_965364825.1 uncultured Rhodocyclaceae bacterium
TTCTTCGGGCCGTTCTACGGCGCCTATGTCGTCTTTGAACTGGATGAAACGGATTACCAATACGCGCTCGTTTCCGGTCCGGATACCTCGTATTTGTGGATTCTGGCGAGAACGCCGACGCTCGATCCGGCCCTTCAACGCGCGCTCATTGACAAGGCGAGGGCGCGGGGCTTCGATACCGACAAGCTGATCCATGTCGATCACAGCGCCGTGCCCTGAGAAAGTCTGAAAAATCGGCTCGGACATTGTTGCGCCGGCTTGCCGAACTGGCGTGCGCATCGAACGTTGCGGTTCCTTTTGCGGCACGGCGACTCGCAACAACGCCCACTACCAACAACAACAACAACAATCAAACACACCATGCAGCCGACAAACGATAAGTCCCGAACGGCACTGGTTCTGACCGGCGGCGGCGCGCGCGGCGCCTATCAGGCGGGCGCGCTGGCAGCGTTGGCCGAAATCTGCGGGTCGGGGCCGATGCCTTTTTCCATTCTCCATGGCGTCTCGGTCGGCGGCTTGAACACGATCGCACTGGCGTCGTTGGCGCCCGATTTCAATCGCGGCGCGTGTTGCATTCGCGATTTCTGGCGCGGCCTGGAAACCCGCAAGGTGGTTGGCAGTGGTCTGGGCGCCTCGACAAAGGCGCTCGCCAGACTGCTGCGCCCACTGTATCTCCACCGCTGGGGCAAACTCGAGGGCGAGCCGTACTACATATTCGATACCGCTCCGATGCGTGAAGCGATCAGCGCGACGATTGACACGACCAAAGTCCATCGGGTGATCGAGCAAGGGATGCTGCATGCGGTCAGCGTGAGCTGTTCCAGCTACACCACGGGTTCCAGCGTCACCTTCTTTGATGGCGCGGCGCACCTACCCGAATGGGCGCGCGTGCGACGTGAGGGCCGCCGAACGATTCTCGATGTTTCGCATGCGATGGCCTCGGCTTCACTGCCCTTTCTGTTTCGTCCTGTCGAAATCGCGAACGAATATTTTGGCGACGGCACCCTGCGTCAGACCTCGCCGCTGGCGCCCGCGATTCACGTCGGCGCCGATCGTCTGCTCGTCATTTCAACGCGCGACCCACTGGGCACGGACCAGGTGGAGTCGACGCGCTGCACGAAGACGCCGCTGTTTGCCGATCTCGCCGGCTATACGCTCGATACCATCTTCCACGACAGCGCCGATTCCGACATCGAGCGATTGGGGCGCCTAAACGCACTCGTCGCGTCGATGTCGGCTGAGCAGCGTGACGCCTCTGCGCTGAAGTCGATCGACACGCTGCTGCTGGCGCCTTCAAAGAGTCTGCGCCTTATCGCGAGCGAGCATGAAAACATGATGCCGATGCCGTACCGCGCGATCCTGCGCCGGGAGCAATCCGGGCAGGCCGCCGGCCGAGTGGAGAGTTATCTGATGTTCGAACCGCCTTATCTGAACGCTTTGATCGATCTCGGCTATGCCGACACCTTGGCCAGAGCGGACGACGTGCGCCGGTTTCTCGATCCCGCGCGTAGCGTAGAAGAATCCTTCTAAACAAAAAAAGAGCACTACAACGCCAAGCGGTCAAATGCCGTTTTGACGATGATGAGCCACGTGTGATCCCGGATTCGGCGACGTTGCGTCAGCGCTGTGCGTGCTCTCGCGTCGATAGATGAAAATCCGCGCCGGCGGCAGGTTGCTCCATACCCGCCCGCCGAAATGCGCGACAAGGCCGATGCTGCGGCAAAGGCCTTCATCAAGTGGCGGGCGCGCGCCGTAGGTGAACTGCACGAAAATGCCGTCCGGACGCAGTGCTTCAAAGGCGGATTGAACAATCTCGCCTCGAACGTGTGACGGCATCGACAGAAGCGGGAGACCGCTGACCACCGTGCCAAGATCCATGATTCCGAGTGTTCTGATCGACTGAGCCGCGCAGTTCTCGATCCGCACGCCAGGGAATTTTTCGCCAAGCCGCCGACAGAACGCCGTGTTCATTTCAAACAGCGTCAGGTCTGCCGCGGCGACACCCCGATCGAGGATGGCACGGGTGATCTTGCCGGTTCCCGGGCCGAATTCCACGACATTGCCGCTGCCGGGGTGGATTTCACGCGTCATCGCCACCGCCAATGCGCGCGAGGACGGCACCACCGCCGAGATTTCGCGGGGGCGCTGCAAGAGCTGTGCAAAGAAAAACGAAAGGTCGTGTGCCATATATCCAGTGTCGCGGCTGCGAACGATCAGGCCAGGGACGTTTCTACCCGCCCGCAGGGCAGATGATCCTGAAAACGGCAATTGACCGCTTGTCGCTCTGGTGAAGATATTGATTGCAGCGCAGTTTATTCCTTCGACAAGACTTACGCGTTGGGTGTGTGCGCTACACGCCCGATTGCACGACTGGCGAGCCCTCGGTTCGGCCCCGCTTTCGTCATCTTCGATCGCTTTACCAGCATCCTCGTCTTCCTCATGTTGCGTTTCAAAGCACAGTCGCAATTCGACCGATGCGGCAACGAATGTGCGGATCGTGTCAAAAAGGGATGTTGATTCATTCCGGTGGATCACCGACGTTAAGTGTGATGGCAAAGCCTGCCATCGACATTCAGCCCCCTCGAACCCGTCGCATGCCCCGCGATACTGCGCATCGTAAAGCACGATTCGCGCCTCACGTTGCGAAAGATCATCCCGATATTGTCGCGACAGGCCGACGGACAGCGCCAGCAGCCCGGCGAGCGGCAGCGCGAGGCCATGCCGGTTGGCATCATCCGGGAAATGGCGGCTGAGCACGTGTCATTGTGGTGAAGAGTTTGTTTACATTGAGTTGTTTAGGCTTTACGAGACTCGCCCGTCAAGTGAGTACGCTACACGCTGGACTGCACGACTGCAGGGCCATCCGGCTGCATTGATCGTCGCTCATGGGCCACACCTGCGGCCGCCTCGCGCCTAGCTTTGCGGCCCACCGCTCACTACCCAAGATCGCCTTTCGTCTTCATGTCATCGTGCGCGTCGCCATGACCGTCCGGTTGAACGCACCCATCATCTACGGTGCATATCCACCACCGTTGCCGAGTTCTGTCGGCTGTGACGCGATTTATCCATGATTTCATACGGGTAGCACCATGGCACGGCATTTGCGTATCTGTTTGTGTGTCTCCTGGTCATCGGTCCCATTCAATGCGGCAGGTCATATGTCAAAAAAGCGCGCGGCGCCACGCCATGAAACCCTCCGAAGCGATTCCGATGAAGCCGGTCCCGCACGCGGAGACGACCGCGCCGTACCGGCCACTGTGGGCACCGACAACGCGGTCGACGACCAGAAGCCCAAGTCGAGGCCGAGTGATCAGCGGCCTTTACCGCGATTTCTGCGATGACGGCAGATCGAACGAATCCAGGCATCAACAAGATTTTTTACAGGCGGAAGCCTGCCCAGTCCCTCGAAAAGGAGCGTCTCATGTTGAAAATCATATCCCCTCGTTCGGCCGTTCTCTCGGCATTCCTGATCTCCGGCGCGATGGCGTTTCCCGCCGTAGCCCAGACACCGTCTGATCAAGCCGCAACGCCGGTTATCGAAGATGTCATTCTGTTCACGGAAGTGGACTACTCCCCGATCAGCCTCGCAAGCAACATCATGAAGGCCGACGCCTACACGATCGGCGGCGAGAAAATCGGCGATGTTTCCGACATCGTGCTCGATGAAAATGGCCGAGCCATTGCGGTCACAGTCGGCGTCGGTGGCTTTCTCGGAATGGACGAAACGAATGTTGCCATCCCCATGAGCAAGGTGTCGTTGGAGCGGGACGGGTCCAGCTTGAAGGTCATCGCAGATGTCACCAAGGAAGAGGTGAAGAAGGCTGCCAAGGCGGACTAAGCGGCACGATGCTTCACGCCGGCGGCGGGCAGGATGACGCCTGTCGCCTGCGCCTCGTGTTGGTTGGCATCGGACCGAGTTCGCATCGAGCTACCGGATCGCCAACATGAAAAGACCGATGACCGAGTTCGTGCCTGACACGATCTGGCTGAAAGCGTACCCGGCGCATTATTCGGGTCTCAATTTCACGGCGCGTATCTGCGCGACGAAGGATTCACGGTGTTTCTGGTCGAGCAGAACGTGCACCTCACGCTCGACCATGCCTATGTGGTCGTCCGAGGCTGGATCCGACGTGCAGGGCCAGCGCGGGAAATAGCCGCCAATGTGAGGAGACGCACGAGGCCTTTTCCCGGACGCTGAGCGGCCGCGCCGCGCGCATCTATTTGTGCCCGTGCTTCGCTCGTGTGTAGGTGCCGACGAGCCGATTCATGCCGAGGATATGCGGCTCGACCTTTTCGAGAAACTCGGCGAGTTTGAGGCCGTCCGGCAATGCGGGTTCGACGTCGAGCGCGAGAATCCAGAAATAGTAGTGATGCAGGCCATGCCCCTCGGGCGGCATCGGGCCGCCATAGTCACGGCGATCGAAGTCGTTCCAGCCGCTGGCAAACTCGCTGACCCCTTCGTGCAACTTATGAACGCTCGGCGGGATGTTGTAGAGCACCCAGTGGACGAAACCATAGGTGCCGCGGCGCGACACCCGCGGCGCGTCGGGGTCATGGCAGAACAGCGCGAACGAGCGTGTGCCTTCGGGCGCGTCACGCCAGAACAGCGCCGGGGACACGTCCTCACCTTCGCCGGTGTGTTTGGCGGGGATGGCGGCGCCTGCCTCGAACGCCGAACTTGTAAGCGTCATCGTGGATAGTGCGAATGCCATGTCGGTCTCCCATGTGGTAAGCGACAGAGTACTAGAGAAGCAATCCCTCCGGCGTCGGTGTAGCCAGCCGTCGCATGTTCGTCGATTGTCGGCTGAGCTTCTCCTGATTTTTCGATCGACGCGCTTACCCGCACCTCCGGCCCCGCTCCCGGCCGGCGAGGGGAGCATTCGCCAATATCAGGCGTCGCTCCCGCGATGAGTGCGCGCCCGGGTGAGCGCGCACTCATCGCAACAGCGGAATCAACCCGAGCAGGCCGAAAAGGATCAGATAGAAGGCCACGATGTAGTTGAGCAGCCGTGGCCATATCAGGATGGCAATGCCCGCCAGGATTGAAACGAGCGGCGGAAAATAGATGGTTTCCATCGGAGCAGGTCCTCTCGTCGGTGGCAGGGTCGGGGTCTCGGCGTCGCGTTCGTTCATGGTGCGCAAGCGCGCTCGCTATCGGTTCGATCACGAGCAAGATGCGCGCCAGCAGCGCGCGCTTGTTCAGCACCGGGCCGGGCGGCCTACGTCATGCGCGCGAGCGCCATAATGGTTGTTTTCAGCCACTGCATTGTGGAATTGAACCAGCCGCGAGGGTCGACCAAGACCATGGCACGCCGTGAGGCGACGTCACGATGCGAGGTCGGCACGTGGAACATGCCGGCGCGCGCCCATCCTGGCACCGGCAGCAAATCGTCGCGCGCGGCTGGCACGACACTTGCTCAAACACGCTTGATGATCCCACCGGTGATGGCGGCTGCTGTCGCTACGCATGAGCGGAAACGTAACGCTGTGGCGAAGCCCAATAGTCGAGCGGGAGCATCAAATCGTTTGCTTTCACGTTGGCGATCGACTTTGCACAAATCGTCCGGCGCGCAACGCCAACGTTCGGACATCGGCGCCCGAACAAAGCCGCTGTCGTCAAACTGTCCCGTCGGAAAGAAGTTTTACCCGGCGAAGATGGATTCAGCATCATTTCATCATGGATCGGTTTCAGGAGAGACAGATGCCAGCAGGAGGTGAAGCCACGTTCCCGTCACCCCGACCGCCGCGCGGTGGGTGTTGCGTCAATCCTTGTCGACCGAGGGCGGCCTGAATGTCATCGGCGCTCGACACCGCCGCCCCGCTGTGGCCGCTGCTCGTCTACTTCATCCTCATCCTCGGGCTCATCGCCTTGATGCTGCTGGTCGCCTGGGCGCTGGGCGAGCATGGCGACCACAGCCACGTCGAGCACCCCTTTGAATCCGGCATCCTCCCGGTCGGCCATGCCCGCTTTCGCGTGTCGATCGATTTCTATGTCGTCGCCATGTTCTTCGTGCTGTTCGATCTGGAGACGGTATTCCTTCTCGCCTGGGCGGTCGCCTTTCGCGAGGTCGGCTGGGCCGGTTACGCGGTGGCAGTGATTTTCATCGTCGAGTTGCTGGTCGGGCTGATCTACGTGTGGCGGCTCGGTGCGCTCGACTGGGATCCACGCCATCAACGTTCAACCGGTTTGAGGAGTTGAGTCATGTCATGGTCGCTGACACCCGCGGAGACTCCGAACCAGGCGCCCTCAACCGATCGGCCGGGCACCGGCAAGAGCGGCGCGGATCATGCGCTCGAGCGGGATGTGCGCAACAACGTGGTCACCACGAGTCTTGCCAAGCTCATCGCCTGGGGCCAGAAGTACTCGCTGTGGCCGTTCAACTTCGGCCTCTCGTGTTGTTATGTGGAGATGGCCACGGCATTGACCAGCCCGCATGACATGGCGCGCTTCGGCGCCGAGGTGCTGCGCGCGTCGCCGCGTCAGTCCGACGTGATCATCATTTCGGGCACGGTGTTCCGCAAGATGGCGCCGGTGATCAAGCGCCTCTACGACGAGATGCTCGAGCCGCGCTGGGTCATCTCGATGGGTTCCTGCGCCAATTCCGGCGGCATGTACGACATTTACAGCGTGGTGCAGGGGGTGGATTCGTTTCTGCCCGTCGACGTGTATGTGCCAGGCTGTCCGCCGCGTCCCGAGGCGCTGATCCAGGGGCTCATGTTGCTGCAGGAGCAAGTGCAGAACGAGCCGCGCCCGCTGAGCTGGCTGATCGGCGCGGACGGCCCCATGCAGCGCTGGCCGCGGCCGAGCCTGCGCGACGAAAAAAGCGACGCGCGCATGCGTGCCCGCGAGCTGGCTTCGCCCGACCATATCGACGCCACGCTCGACCCCGCGCGCGGCGCAGATGAGGGCTCGAGCCGATGAGCGTCACCGACAGTCTTGCAGAGGCCTTCGGCGGCGCGAGTTTCGCGCTGCAGGACACGCACGATGATTTTCCCACCGTGTGGGTTGCGCGCGAGCGGCTTCACGAGGTGGCGCACTACCTCAAGCACGACATCGAACAGCCCTACGCCATGCTCTACGACCTCACTGCCATCGACGAGCGCGAGCGCATGCATCGTGGCGGTCAGCCGGTGGCTGATTTCACGGCCGTCTATCACCTCATGTCCTTCGAGCGCAACCAGGACATCCGCCTCAAGGTGGCATTGCAGGATGACGATCTCACGCTGCCCACGATCACCGACATCTGGCCCAATGCCAACTGGTACGAGCGCGAGGGCTGGGATCTGTTTGGCATCAAGTTCGAGGGCCATCCGCACCTGGCGCGATTGATCATGCCGCCCACCTGGGAAGGCCATCCGCTACGCAAGGAGCATCCCGCGCGCGCCACCGAGATGGGCCAGTACACACTCGATGACGAAAAACTGGCGCGCGAGCAGGAGGCACTCAAGTTCCGCCCCGAGGACTGGGGCATGCGCCGCCACAGCGATAACACCGAATTCATGTTTCTCAACATGGGGCCGAACCATCCCAGCGTGCATGGCGTGTTCCGTCTCGTGCTGCAGCTCGACGGCGAGGAAATCATCGACGTCGTGCCCGATATCGGCTATCACCACCGCGCCGCCGAGAAGATGGCTGAGCGCCAGTCCTGGCACACCTTCATCCCGTACACCGACCGCATCGATTACCTCGGCGGGGTGATGAACGAGCTGCCCTATGTGATGGCCACCGAGAAGCTCGCCGGCATCACGGTGCCGGATCGCGTCAAGGTCATGCGCATCATGCTGTGCGAGTTTTTCCGGATCGCCAGCCACCTTCTCTTCTACGGCACCTATGCGCAGGATCTGGGGCAGATGTCGCCAGTGTTCTACATGTTCACTGATCGCCAGCGCATCTACGACGTGATCGAGGGGGTGACCGGCGCGCGCATGCATCCAGCATGGTTCCGGATCGGCGGCGTGGCGATGGATCTGCCGCAGGACTGGGAGCGGCCGGTGCGGCGTTTCATCAAGGAGTTTCCGGCGCGTCTCGACGAGTACGATCGCACAGTGCTGAAGAACAGCCTGATTCAAGCACGCACCCGCGACGTGTGCGCGTATTCCACCGCCGAGGCCATTGATTGGGGGGTCACCGGCCCCAATCTGCGCGCCACCGGACTGGCCTGGGACTATCGCAAGGCGCGTCCCTATTCGGGTTACGAGCAGTTCGATTTCGAGATTCCCGTGGGTGCGCGAGGCGACTGCTACGACCGCTGCGTGGTGCGCGTCGAGGAGATGCGCCAGAGCCTGCGCATCATCGAGCAGTGCGCCGACAACATGCCCGCCGGCGAGCACAAGGCACGTCATCCGCTGACCACGCCGCCGCTCAAGGACGCTTACACCATGCACCACATCGAGACCCTGATCACCCATTTCGTCAACGTGAGCTGGGGCCCGGTGATGCCGGTAGGTGAGGTGTGCGAGACGATCGAGGCGACCAAGGGACTGAACAGCTACTACCTGGTGTCGGATGGCGATACGCAGTCCTACCGCACGCGCATCCGCACGCCTTCGTTCCCCCATTTACAGATGATTCCCTATGTGGCGCGCGGCCATCTGATCGCGGATCTTGTCGCGTTTCTGGCCAGCATCGATTTCGTCATGGCGGATGTGGACCGATAACCATGAACTCACACACAGAACCCGCACAAGATACCGGCGGCAGCGCCGGAAGCGCGGCAGGCAGTCGCCTGCATGCCGATGACCTCGCCTTCATTCGCGCCGAGGTGGTGCACTACGAAGAAGACCGGGCGATCGCCGTCGACGCCATGAAGCGCGTTCAGCGGCGCCAGGGCTGGATCGACGACGACACGCTGGCCGAACTCGCCGGCGTGCTCGGCATATCACCGACCGAACTTGATGGCCTCGCGACCTTTTACAACCTGATCTACCGCCGCCCGGTGGGCCGTCACGTGATTCATGTCTGCGACAGCGTGAGCTGCTGGGTATGCGACGCCAGTGTGCTGCACGCGCGGCTCAAGCAGACGCTCGGCATCAATTTCGGCGAGACCACCGCGGACGGGCGCTTCACGCTGTTGCCCACGGTCTGCCTTGGCGCTTGCGACCGCGCGCCGACCTTGCTCATCGACGGCGAACTGCATGGCAACGTCGCCGTCGAAGACATCGATCGACTGCTCGACGGATACGCGTAACAGACAGCGAACAAGGAACAGGCCGACTCATGGACACGCCCCTGACACAGAACATCCGCCGCGATCGTGAACCGCTCGATCTGGCCGCCTACGAAAAGGCCGGCGGTTACCAGGCGATGCGCAAGGCGCTGCGCGATCTGGGTCCAAAGGGCGTCGCCGACGAGGTCGATGCCGCTAAATTGCGCGGTCGCGGCGGGGCGGGTTTTCCCACCGCCAAGAAATGGAGTTTCATGCCCAGCGGCGAGGGCGCGCCGATGCGCCGCTATCTGGTCGCCAACGCTGACGAGATGGAACCGGGCACCTTCAAGGATCGTCTGCTGCTCGAAGGCGATCCGAACCAGATGGTCGAGGCGATGATCGTGAGTGCCTTTGCCATCGGCGCCAGCACCGGATTTGTGTTCCTGCGCGGCGAATACACGCTCGCCGAGCAGCGCTTGCAGCGCGCCATCGACGAGGCGCGCGCCAAGGGCTATCTCGGCCGTAACATTCTCGGCGCGGACTTCAACTTCGATCTGCATCTGCATACCAGCGCCGGACGCTATCTGTGCGGCGAGGAGACGGCGCTGCTCAACGCGCTCGAAGGCCGGCGCGCGACGCCGCGCCAAAAGCCGCCGCATCCGCAGGTGAGCGGATTGTGGGGCCGGCCGACGGTCGTCAATAACGTCGAAACGCTGTGCAACGTGCCCCACATCGTCACCGGTGGCGCCGCATGGTACCGGGGGCTGGCACTGACCGAAGGCGGCGGCGGCACCAAACTTTATGGCGCCAGCGGCCGCGTGAACAAGCCCGGCTGCTGGGAGTTGCCGCTGGGCACGCCCTTGCGCGAACTCATCGAGGTGCACGCCGGTGGCATGCGCGAAGGCTACACGTTCCGTGCCTGCCTGCCCGGCGGCGCGTCGACCGCGCTGCTCACCGCCGACCATCTCGACGTCGCCATGGATTTCGACGCCGTCGGCGGTGTCGGCAGCCGCCTCGGCACCGGCTGCGTCACCGTCATCGATGACAGCATCTGCATCGTCGCGCTGATGCAGAACCTGGAACATTTCTTCGCGCAGGAATCCTGCGGCTGGTGCACGCCGTGCCGCGAGGGCCTGCCGTGGACCGAGCGCCTTCTGATGGCGATCGAAGCCGGCCAAGGGCGCGCGCGCGATCTCGAGGTGCTCGACATGCACTGCGATCGTCTCGGCCCGGGCAAGACCTTCTGCGCTCACGCGCCCGGCGCCATGATGCCGCTGGAATCGGCGCTGAAGCTTTTTCGCAGCGATTTCGAACGCCACATCGAGGAAGGTTGCTGCCCCTGGCAAAAGACGCCGGCGTCTGCGGCGGTGTAGGGAACAGGAAGACGGGTAACGCACGATAACGAGCAATCCGGAGCACACGCATGGCAATCATTACCGTGGATGATCGGGACTACGAAGTCGAGGACGGCCAGAATATGCTCAGTGCCTGTCTCTCGGTGGGTCTTGATCTGCCTTATTTCTGCTGGCATCCGGCGATGGGCTCGGTCGGCGCCTGCCGTCAGTGCGCGGTGGTCCACTACAAGGATGCCGACGACAGCAAGGGCCGATTGACCATGGCCTGCATGACGCCGGCGACGGATGGCACGCGCATCTCGATCAAGGCACCCGAGGCACACGGTTTTCGTGCCAGCGTCATCGAATGGCTGATGACCAACCACCCGCACGACTGCCCGGTGTGCGAGGAGGGCGGCGAGTGCCATCTGCAGGACATGACCCATATGAGCGGTCATGTCTATCGGCGTTATCGCTTCACCAAGCGCACCCACCGCAACCAGTATCTCGGCCCCTTCCTCACTCATGAGATGAATCGCTGCATCGCTTGCTACCGCTGCGTGCGTTTCTACAAGGACTACGCCGGCGGGCACGATCTGGAAGCCTTGCGCTGGCACAACGAGGTGTACTTCGGGCGTCGCACCGACGGCGTGCTCGAGAGCGAGTTCAGCGGCAATCTGGCCGAGGTCTGCCCCACCGGCGTTTTCAACGACAAGACGATGAGCGGGCGGTATACGCGCAAATGGGATCTGCGCTCGGCGCCGTCGGTCTGCGGCCACTGCGGCGTCGGCTGCAATACCAGCCCCAACGAGCGTTACGGCACCGTCAAGCGCATCCTCAACCGCTACAACGCGGCGGTCAATGGCTACTTCATCTGCGATCGCGGCCGCTTCGGTTACGACTTCGTCAACAGTACGCGGCGCATCCGCGAGGTCCGCCTGCGCGCGACGCGCGAGCAGCGGGCGGCGGCGATCGGCGTCGATCGCGCCTTGGACTGGCTGCGAGATGCGCTGAGCGAAGGCACGGTCATTGGTATCGGCTCGCCGCGCGC
>CBDTZF010000053.1:0-11510 GCA_965364825.1 uncultured Rhodocyclaceae bacterium
AATAGATGACGCGGTTTGTGAAATCAACGGGTAGAGGTTCGCCCTTCGAGACCATATCGTTGATCCGCTTGTGCGCAGCATCCCGGCCGGTCAGCATTTTGCCGTTGAGCAGGAGGACTTGTCCGGGTTTCCATGACGCCACTTCGTCGCGTGTCAGCGTGTTCAGGTCAACGCGGGTGGCGACCTCTGTGTCAGGCTGCCAGGTGACGTCCGGCCAGTCTTCGAGGCGCGGGGGTTCGAGCACGACCGGCCCACTCCCGTCGAGCTCGAAGTGTACATGACGCGTCGCAGCACAGTTCGGGATCATCGCGACCGGAAGCGACGCCGCGTGTGTCGGGTAGTCGAGAATCTTCACGTCGAGGACGGTCGTGAGCCCGCCGAGGCCCTGGGCGCCGATGCCGAGTGCGTTGACCTTGTCGAAGAGTTCCAGCCGAAGCTCCTCGATCCGTGTCAAAGTTGTTCCGGACGCCGCCTTTTCCTGAAGCTGTTGAATGTCCACATGACCCATCAGCGACTTCTTGGCGAGCAGGACAGCTTTTTCCGGCGTGCCACCGATGCCGATTCCAAGAATGCCAGGTGGGCACCAGCCTGCGCCCATCGTCGGCAGCGTCTTGAGCACCCAGTCGACGATCGAGTCTGACGGGTTGAGCATCGCCATCTTTGACTTGTTCTCCGAACCGCCACCCTTGGCCGCACAGGTCACGTCGACCGTGTCTCCGGCGACTATCTCGTAATGCACCACGGCAGGCGTGTTGTCTTTGCTGTTCGTACGCGCACCGGCGGGATCGAGCAGCACCGATGCGCGCAAAGTGTTGTCGGGGTCGGTATACGCTCGGCGGACGCCTTCGTCGACCATCTCCTGCACAGTCAGTGCGCTCTCCCAGCGGACATCCATGCCGACTTCGAGAAACACCACCGCAATTCCGGTGTCCTGGCAGATCGGTCTGTGGCCTTCGGCACACATTCTGCTGTTGGTGAGGATCTGCGCGATCGCGTCCTTCGCCGCAGGCGATTGTTCGCGGTCGTAGGCTTCGCCCAGCGCCTGGATGTAATCGAGTGGGTGGTAGTAGCTGATGAACTGGAAGGCGTCTGCAATCGACTGGATGAAATCTTCCTGCTTGATCGTGGCCACGATAAATACCCCTCATGTTTGATTACGCCAAGGTTGCAGCGTTATGCTGGCTTGGGCGCCATCAGTCGGCGCTGATCCTGCGGCCGATTCTAGCACTCCCGGAATTGGGTCGGCGGGCGTCGTGGTGTGTAAGTCCTGTGTAAGATAGAAAGCATTAAATCGTGACAAACTGCCAACTTATTCACGCCGTCAGGTACTCAATGACAACCGCCCCGCGA
Source organism: uncultured Rhodocyclaceae bacterium (assembly GCA_965364825.1). Classification (GTDB taxonomy): domain Bacteria; phylum Pseudomonadota; class Gammaproteobacteria; order Burkholderiales; family Rhodocyclaceae; genus Nitrogeniibacter. The sequence continues at coordinate 1,351 of CBDTZF010000053.1, forward strand.
CCGCGCTGAACTGCCGGACCGGAGACAACACAACCGATGTCCGATTCATTGAATTGAGGAGAGGTGATAAATGTCCGAGAACGCTCTGAAACCCATAATGCCGCCCGAGTCGCTGGTAAAGAATGCGTCCGTTTCCGGTATGGCGGCCTACAAGGCACTCGTCAAACAGGCGGACGATGACTATGAAGGGTTCTGGGCTAACCATGCGCGCAACCTGCTCGATTGGCACAAGCCGTTTACCCAGATTCTCGACGAGAGCGAAGCGCCGTTCTTCAAATGGTTTGCTGATGGCGAGCTCAACGTTTCGTACAACTGTCTCGACCGCCATGTGAACAACGGTCTCGGCGACAAGGTCGCGATCATTTTCGAAGCCGACGACGGCGCCGTGACGCGCGTGACCTACAAGGATCTGCTGACGCGCGTTTGCAAAATGGCCAACGTGCTCAAGAGTGTTGGCGTCGAGTGCGGTGATCGTGTCGTGATCTACATGCCGATGTCGATCGAGGGCATCGTCGCGATGCAGGCGTGTGCCCGAATCGGCGCCACGCACTCGGTGGTGTTTGGCGGCTTCTCCGCCCAGTCGCTTGGTGACCGTCTCAGTGGCGCCGGTGCAAAGGCCTTGATCACTTCTGATGGACAGTACCGTGGCGGCAAGGCACTGCCCCTCAAGCCGATTGCTGACGAAGCGCTCGCCATGAAAGGCTGTGAAGTCGTCAAGAGCGTGCTGGTCGTCAAGCGAACCGGTGGCGAGATCAACATGGTTGCCGGACGTGATCAGTGGCTTCACGATCTGCTCGACAGCCAGTCCGACACCTGCGAACCGGAATGGATCGGTGCGGAGCATCCGCTCTTCCTGCTTTACACCTCGGGGTCGACGGGCAAGCCCAAGGGCGTGCAGCATTGCAGTGGCGGATATTTGCTGCAAGCGCAGTTGTCGATGCAGTACTCCTTCGATATTAAACCCGATGACGTTTTCTGGTGTACCGCGGACATTGGCTGGGTGACAGGGCATACCTTTATCACCTACGGCCCGCTGGCGTGTGGCGTCACCCAGATCGTTTTTGAAGGCGTGCCGACCTACCCCGACGCCGCGCGCTTCTGGCGCATGATCGAGAAGCACAAAGTCACCGTGTTCTACACTGCACCGACGGCGATTCGCTCACTCATTAAGGCGGCCGATGCAAACGAGGTGATACATCCGAAACAGTTCGACCTGTCGAGCCTGCGCATTCTCGGTTCAGTGGGCGAGCCGATCAATCCGGCCGCCTGGGAGTGGTATTACGAGAACATCGGCGGTGGCCGCTGCCCGGTCGTCGATACCTGGTGGCAGACTGAAACGGGCGCGCACGTGATCAACCCGCTGCCTGGCGCGACACCAATGATTCCCGGCTCATGCACGCTGCCGCTTCCCGGCATGCAGGCTGCCGTTGTCGATGAAACCGGCACCGAACTGCCTTGGGGCCAAGGGGGTATTCTCGTCATCAAGCGCCCGTGGCCGTCGATGATCCGCACCGTGTGGGGCGATCCCGATCGCTACCGCAGCTCGTATTATCCCGATGACTTCAAAGGCAAGCTCTATCTGGCGGGTGACGGCGCCATTCGTGATGCCGAAACCGGCTACTTCACCATTACCGGCCGCATCGATGATGTGTTGAATGTCTCTGGACACCGCATGGGAACGATGGAAATCGAATCCGCGCTGGTGGCCCACGAGCTGGTCGCAGAGGCGGCCGTGGTCGGCCGCCCCGACGACACCACCGGCGAGGCCATCGTGGCCTTCGTGGTGCTTAAGCGTTCCCGCCCCGAGGGCGATGAAGCGGCAGCCCTCATCAAGGAGTTGTCGAACTGGGTCGGGAAGGAAATCGGCCCGATCGCCAAGCCCAAAGACATCCGCTTCGGTGACAATTTGCCCAAGACCCGTTCGGGCAAGATAATGCGTCGCCTCCTTCGCCAGTTGGCCAAGGGCGAAGATGTCACGCAGGACATCTCGACACTCGAAAACCCAGGCATTCTCGATCAACTCAAAGTCTGACCGAAATGCCGGGCGGGACGCGCGTGCGGACGTGCGTCCCGCTTTCGAATGCAACATTGAGCCGGCCAGAGATGCCGGCCGTCAAGTGAAGGGGAGGTAAGGCGCGTTTTCGCGCCTTTTTTTTGCCTGTCAGCGGGCGCCCGACGTACATGTTACCCATCAGGGGCGCCAGCTATAATTCTGTCTCCACGTTGATCGGGGGGTGGCATGCGCAAAAGTCTCGCTCGGCAGCGCGTGGTTGCCTGCACACTGCTCGCGGCGCTGTTGTTCAACGCGCCCTTTCTGTGGCTGTTTGATTCGCCCAACATGGTGTTCGGCATTCCGCACGCCTTCGTTTATATCTTCGGCGTTTGGGCGGTATTGATCGCGGCGCTGGCCTGGATTGTTGAGCGCCGCTGATGCTCTCCGGCAGCCTCATCGTTGGCGCTTCCATTGCCTATCTGGCGGTGTTGTTCGGCGTCGCGCTATACGGCGACCGCCGTGCCGATGCCGGCCGCTCGCTGATCGCCAATCCGTGGGTGTACGCGTTTTCGCTAGCGGTTTACTGCACGGCGTGGACCTACTACGGCAGCGTCGGGCGCGCGGCCACCGCCGGCATTGGCTTTCTTCCGGTTTACCTCGGCCCGACGCTGGTGATGGGCTTGTCGTCACTGGTGCTGCTCAAGATGGTGCGCATCAGCAAGGCCTACCGCATCACCTCGATTGCCGATTTCATTGCATCGCGCTACGGCAAGAGCCGGCTGCTGGCGAGCATGGTGACACTGGTGGCGGTGATCGGCATCGTCCCCTACATCGCGCTGCAACTCAAAGCGGTATCGAGTGAATTCGGCTTGCTGACCGGCGCTCAGCACGGATCGGCCGGCGACTGGTACCGCGACACGGCGCTCTACATGGCCTTGGCGCTGGCTGCGTTCACGATGATTTTCGGCACCCGTCATCTGGATGCCACCGAGCGCCATGAAGGCATGGTGGCGGCGATTGCGTTCGAATCTCTGGTCAAGCTGGTGGCGTTTCTCGCGGTCGGCATCGTCGTCAGCTTCACCATGTTTGACGGCTGGCAAGACATCTTCGCGCGTGCTGCCGCGTTGCCCGATCTGGCGCCACTGCTGACCCTTGAGCGGATTGGTAACGGCGCCGACTGGATCGCATTGACGCTGCTCTCGGCGCTCGCGTTTCTGATGCTACCGCGCCAATTCCAGATTGCCGTGGTCGAGAACGTCGATGAGCGGCATCTGCAAAAAGCGGCCTGGCTGTTTCCGGTCTATCTCCTGCTCATCAACCTTTTCGTGCTGCCGATTGCGCTCGGCGGCTTGTTGCATTTTCCCTCCGGGGCAATGGACCCGGATTCGTTCGTGCTTACCTTGCCGTTGTCGGAGGGGTTCTCGCTGCTCACCCTGTTGGCTTTCGTCGGCGGTCTTTCCGCGGCGACCAGCATGGTGATCGTCGAAACGATCGCGCTATCGACCATGGTCTGCAACGACCTGGTGATGCCGCTGTTGCTCTCCAGCGCGCGCTTTCAGCGCAATGCACCGCAGGATCTCACCGGGCTGCTGCTGACCATCCGGCGCGGTGCCATCGCCGGCATCCTGCTGCTCGGCTATCTCTACTTCCGCCTCGCCGGTCAGGCCTACGCGCTGGTCTCGATCGGTTTGATCAGTTTTGCCGCGGTGGCGCAATTCGCGCCGTCTTTGCTCGGTGGCATGTACTGGCGCGGCGCGACGCGGCGCGGCGCGATTGCCGGACTGGCAGCCGGATTCGTGGTGTGGAGCTATACGCTGATGCTGCCGTCGTTTGCCAAGTCCGGGTGGTTGCCGATGAGCTTCGTCGAATCCGGCCTGTTCGGCATCGAGTGGTTGATGCCCGAGCGACTGTTTGGTTTTGAGGGCGTCAACGGCATCACCCATTCCCTGTTCTGGAGCTTGTTCGCCAATATCGGCGCCTACGTGGCCGTATCGCTTTGGCGGCCGCCCACTGCGGTCGAGGTGGGGCAAGCGGGGCTGTTCGTTGACGTTTTCAAACGCGAACCACTGGGGGCGGCGCGTTTGTGGCGTGGCGAAGCGCGAATCAGCGACTTGTTGGTCCTGCTCGGCCGCTTTCTTGGGCCAGCGCGTGTGCGGCAGGCCTTTTCTGCCTATGCGCGACAGCGTGGCGTGGACGACATCAACGCCCTCAGTGCCGATGGCGATCTGGTGCATTTTGCCGAGACGCTGCTGGCCGGCGCGATCGGCAGCGTGTCCGCGCGAGTGATGATCGCCTCGGTGGTGCAGGAAGAGTTGCTCGGCCTCGAAGAAGTGATGAACATCCTCGACGAAGCCTCGCAGGTGCGCGCCTATTCACGCCAGCTTGAGGAGAAGTCGCGCGCCCTGCAGGCGGCGACCGAGGAGCTGCGTGCAGCCAACGAACAGCTCAAGGAACTCGACCGCATCAAGGACGACTTCATGTCGTCGGTATCGCATGAACTGCGCACGCCGCTGACCTCGATCCGCGCCTTTTCCGAATTGCTGCTCGACGACCCGGAGATCGAACTGGCCGAACGACAACGGTTTCTCGGCATCATCGTGGTCGAGACCGAGCGTCTGACGCGGCTGGTCAACCAGGTGCTCGATCTGGCCAAAATCGAATCCGGCCATGCACAATGGCACGAGACCGATGTCGACCTGGTTGAATTGCTGACCCACGCGACCAGCACCGCCGACCAGATGTTCCGCGATCGTGGTGTGCGCCTCGAACTCGAGATGCCGGCGGCAGTGACGCACCTGCGGGTCGATTGGGATCGTCTGGTGCAGGTGATGATGAATGTGCTGGGCAATGCCGTGCGTTTCGTGCCCGAGGGCAGTGGTTTGGTCCAGGTGACATTACGCCAGACGGACACCGAGTTGCAGGTGGATGTGAAGGACAACGGTCAGGGCATTCCGCTCGAGGCACAAGGCGAGATTTTTGATCGCTTTCGGCAAGTGACCGGCAGCGCCGGCAAGCCATCAGGCACCGGGCTGGGATTGCCTATCAGCCAGCAGATCATCGACCATTTCGGTGGACGTATGTGGGTGGTCAGTGAGCCGGGTCAAGGTGCGACGTTCTCCTTTGCGCTGCCGCTGAGTCTGGCCGCCAGTGAGCATGAAACATTGACTTAGCTCGGCGTTGCGCACGGAGCAATGCCTTAGAATGCAACGCAGGGGGAGGGAAAGATGACAGACTCGAAGAAGATACTGATCGCTGACGATGAGCCGAACATCGTCATTTCGCTCGAATTTCTCATGAAACGGGAAGGCTTTCAGGTGTCGATCGCCAACGACGGTGAAGCGGCGCTCGAAGCGATCCGCAATGACTCGCCCGACCTCGTGCTGCTCGACGTGATGATGCCGAAGAAGACCGGCTTCGAAGTGTGTCAGGCCGTCAGGAGTGATCCCGCGCTGGCCACAACGCAAATCCTGATGCTGACCGCCAAAGGGCGAGAGAGCGAAGTCGCCAAAGGTATGGCGATGGGCGCCGATGCCTACATGACCAAGCCTTTTTCCACCAAGGAGCTGGTCGCGCGCGTGCGCGAAATGCTCGGCATCAGCGCATGAGCGTCAAGTCGCGACTGGCTGTGGCCATCGCCGCCGCCTGTCTCTTCGTGCTTGTCGTGCTGGTCGCCACCGGCGGGGTGCTGTGGGCCGATCTGTCGGCTGATGAGCGCGCCACGCTGGCGCCGCTGGTGTCGCCGCGCGCCGGCCTGATTGTCGCCATGGTCGTGCTCGCAATGACGGTTGCGGCCATCGTCGTGCGTTCGCTTCATCAGCGTTTTGTCGCCGTGCCCGCCCGCCTGGCGGAGGATGCGCGCACTCTGCTGGCGGCTGACCCGACGCGCCGGCTGACCGCCGATGGCAGTGGCGAAACGCGCATGTTCATTGGCACCATCAATCAACTGGCCGACCAGTGCCAAGCCTTGCAGGACGACGTCGAAGCACGCATCGACGAGGCGCGGCATTCGGTCGAGGAAGAAAGAAACCGCCTCGCGGCGCTCATGTCGGAACTGACGCAGAGTGTCGTGGTGTGCAATCTCGACGGTCGCATCCTGCTCTACAACAACCGCGCACGCCTGCAATTCCGCGCCATGTCGGACGCCCCCGGCGCCGCCGGCGGCAGCGAGCTGATCGGGCTGGGGCGGTCGATCTATGCTGTCATGGACCGCAATCTGATCGCGCACGCGCTGGAAAACATTCAGCATCGCCTGCGCAAGAGCGCGGCGCAGCCAGTGGCCAACTTCGTTACCACCACCCGCGCCGGTCAATTGCTGCGCGCGCAGATGTCGCCCGTACTCGGCGTCGCCCAGCCGCCACTTGAACGGCCACTGTCGGGCTTCATTCTCATGCTCGACAACATTACCCGCAACATCGAAAACGAATCGCGGCGTGACGAGATCATGCATACGCTCACCGAGGGCAATCGTGCCTCGCTCGCCAACGTGCGCGCGGCCGCAGAGATGCTCGACTACGAGGATCTGGACGACGCCTTGCGCGCACGATTTTCCGGTGTCATCCGTGACGAGGTCAAGGCGATGAGCGATCGCCTCGACGAAAGCGCCACTGCCTTCGCCGATTCGCTCAAGGCGCGCTGGCAACTCGAAGACATGCTCGGCAGTGACCTCATTGCTGCCGCACAGCGGCGTATCGAGGCCCGCCTGAAACTGCCGACCAAGATCGAAAGCATCGACGAGAGCGTGTGGGTCAAGGTCGACAGTTTTTCGCTGCTGCAGGCGGTGACCTACCTGGCCAGCCGGCTGGCCGATGAATTCGAAATCCGCGAGTTGCGCTTCCGCCTGACCGGTGCCGGGCGCCTGGTGCACCTCGACCTGATCTGGTCAGGGCAGGCGATGAGCACCGAAACGGTGATGAGTTGGGAACTCGAGCCGATGCGCTTTGCCGGCGAAAACAGTCCGCTCACGGTGCGCGACGTCATCGAACGGCATGACGGCGAGATCTGGCTGGAGCGCGAAAAGGTGCGCCATCGTGCGTTTTTTCGCCTCGTGCTGCCGTCCTCCACGCCGCAGGACGAACTCGAGGCCGACGCCTTTCTGCGCAGCGACAGCCGACCCGAGTATTACGATTTCGATCTCTTCGACTGGTCCGAGAAGGCGCTCGCATTCGATGACCGCCCGCTCGCCGAGCTCACTTATACCGTTTTCGATACCGAGACCACGGGCCTCAAGCCATCTGAGGGCGACGAGATCATCCAGATCGGCGCCGCGCGCATCCTCAACGGCAAGCTGCTGCACAACGACAGCTTCGAGCAACTGGTGGACCCGCAACGCAGCCTGCCGCCCGAGTCGTCGAAAATCCACGGCATCACGCCCGAGATGCTGGTCGGTCAGCCGACGATCGGCGAAGTGCTGCCGGCCTTTTACGACTTTTCGGCCGATACGGTGCTGGTTGCCCACAATGCGGCTTTCGACATGCGTTTTCTGCAGCTCAAGGAGGAGTCCACCGGGCTGAAATTCGATCACCCGGTCATCGACACCCTGCTGCTCTCCGCCGTGATCCACCCCAATCAGGAAAGCCACCGCCTCGAAGCGATCGCCGAGCGTTTCGGCGTGACGATCATCGGACGCCACACCGCCATGGGTGATGCAATTGTCACTGCCGAAGTGTTCCTCAAGATGATTCCGCTGCTCGCCGAGAAAGGCATTCTTACGCTCGGAGAGGCGCGCGAGGCGGCGCAAAAAACCTACTACGCGCGGCTCAAATATTAGGGCGAGCGCCGGTTCCGCCTTGCGCCTCGATTGAGCCCGCGCCGGGACATCACGCAACGGTCAACAGACCCTGGTTTCCGACGTCGCAATCAGCGCGCGGGTGTGATCTCGGCGCAAGCTATACTCGTCCTTCGCCAAAGAACGCCACGCTGAGCGAAGGGAGAAACTGAAGGCATGACGACCGATTCGGCCTTCGTGCGGCAACTGCGACGCTATTACTTCTGGTACACGGGCAGCTTTCTTCTGTTCGTCGTGGTGCTGGCGGTGGGCGAACAGCTCGGCATGACAGAGCGCGTCATCGGTCACCTCTTCGTGCTCGCCACCATCGGCATCTACGCCGGTATCGGCGTCTTGGCGCGCACCGCCGATGTGACTGAATACTACGTTGCCGGCCGGCGCGTGCCGGCGGTGTTCAACGGCATGGCGACGGCGGCCGACTGGATGAGCGCGGCGACGTTCGTCGGCCTTGCCGGCTACTTGTACTTCGCCGGCTTCCAGGGCCTCGCTTTCGTCACCGGATGGACCGGCGGATATGTGCTGGTGGCACTGCTACTGGCGCCTTATCTGCGCAAGTTCGGCCAATACACCATCCCCGATTTTCTCGGCGCGCGCTACGAAGGAAACATTGCGCGTCTGGTGGGCCTCGCTGCCACGGTGCTCACCAGCTTCGTGTATGTCGTCGCACAGATTTACGCCATCGGTCTGATCACCAGCCGCTTCATTGGCGTCCAGTTTGAAATCGGCTTGTTCGTCGGGCTGGCCAGTATCCTCGTCTGCTCCTTCCTTGGCGGCATGCGCGCCGTGACATGGACGCAGGTGGCGCAGTACCTCATCCTCATCATTGCTTATCTCGCGCCGGTGGTGATGCTCTCCTACAAAGTGACCGGCGTGCCCGTACCCCAGGTGATGTACGGCAGCGTGCTGCAGAAGCTGGGCGAAAAGGAAGCCTTGCTGCTCAACGACCCCGTCGAACTCTCGGTACGCCGGCAGTTCGTCGATCGTGCACAATCCCTGCAGAGCAAGATTGACAGCCTGCCCGGCTCGCTTGCCCGCGAGCGCAGTGCGTTGTCGGAGCGCGTGCAGCAGCTTCGCATGTCCGATGCCCCCGCGCGTGAAATCTCCACCGCCGAGCGCAGCCTGCGCAATCTGCCGCGAGCCGAAGACGACGCGCGCGAGCAGTGGCGCGTCGCCCGTCAGGTGGCGCTCGATCGTGCCGAGCCGCCGCAACCGCATGCGCAGGCCCACCCCGGTAAAGACCCATTCGAGTCCGAAGTGGCGCGGCGCAACTTCCTCGCCCTGATGTTCGTCCTCATGGTCGGCACCGCCTCGCTGCCGCATCTGCTGATGCGCTACTACACCACGCCCGGCGTGGTCGAGTCGCGCCGTTCGGCGATGTGGGCCTTGCTGTTCATTGCCGTGCTTTACGTTACCGCGCCGGCCTACGCCGTCTTCGCCAAGTGGGAGGTGTACACCCATCTGGTCGGCAGCAGCATCTCGATGCTGCCCGACTGGGTCGCCTCGTGGGGCAAGATCGGCCTGGTGAGCGTCGATGACATCAACCGCGACGGCGTCCTGCAACTCGCCGAAATTTCCCTCAATCCGGACGTCATCGTGCTCGCCATACCCGAAATTGCCGGCCTGCCCTATGTCGTCTCCGGACTCGTCGCCGCCGGAGGACTGGCCGCCACGCTGTCTACCGCCGACGGCCTGCTGCTCACCATTTCAAACGCCATCTCGCACGATTTCTACTACAAGGTCATCAACCCCGAGGCCAGCACGCAACGTCGGCTGGTCGTCGCCAAATCGCAACTCCTGATCGTCGCCGCCATCGCCGCATGGGTCGCCTCGCTCCGCCCCGACAACATTCTGCTCATGGTCGGCCTGGCCTTCTCGATCGCCGCCGCAGCTTTTTTCCCCGCGCTCGTGCTCGGCATCTTCTGGCGGCGCGCGAACAAATGGGGTGCCGTGCTGGGCATGGTCAGCGGATTGAGCATTACCCTCTACTACATCATCCGCACCCATCCCTTCTTCGACGGATCGATGCAAAACGCCTGGTTCGCCATCGACCCCATCTCCGCTGGCGTGTTTGGCGTACCGCTCGGCTTTCTGGTCATCTTCGTCGTCAGCCTGATCACGCCGCCGCCCTCGCAGGAAGTGATGGAGCTAGTCGACTTCGTGCGCTATCCGGGCGTCACCGACTCACCTGAACGTTGAGCGCAGCAGGCAAATTCCGGCGCCGACACAATGAAAGCGCACGCTTTCTGATAAAATCACGTGCTCACCGCGGAGAGGTGGATGAGTGGTTTAAGTCGCACGCCTGGAAAGCGTGTTCAGGGTAATCCCCTGACGCGGGTTCGAATCCCGCTCTCTCCGCCAGACATTCAGCAAAAAGCGCCTTTC
>CBDTZF010000054.1:0-11465 GCA_965364825.1 uncultured Rhodocyclaceae bacterium
GCACGCAGCAACAAAGCCTGCGTCATGTCACCGGCCTCAAGGTCGAAACCGAATCGGAGTTCATCCGCATCGATCCGGCGACGCGGCGCAATCTCGAACTGACCGAAACCTTGCGTGGCGAAGCGTCGCCCACTCTGCTCTCTTGTCTCGATATCTGCGTCACTAGCATGGGCTCGCGCTGGCTGCGTCACGCCATTCACCACCCGCTGCGATCACGCGACGCGATCACCGCACGCCATGCCGGCGTGGCCGAACTGCTTGGCGATGCCGGTAGTGGGGCTGGCGAGGCGGTGCGCGCCGCCCTCAAGGGCATCGCCGACATCGAGCGCATCACCGCTCGCGTGGCGTTGCGCTCGGCGCGCCCGCGCGACCTGTCCGCGCTGCGCGATGCCTTGCATGCACTGCCAAAGCTCACCGCGCCCCTGGCCGACGCCGACGCCCCAATCCTGCAGACGCTTGTCGCCGACCTCGATCCTCCCGCCGACGCCGGCACGCTGCTCGCCCGCGCAATCACGCCGGAACCGGCCACGGTGCTGCGCGATGGCGGTGTGATCGCCGACGGCTACGACGCCGATCTCGACGAGTTACGCGGCATCCAGGTCAATTGCGGCGAATTTCTCCTGGCGCTTGAAAAGCGCGAACGCGAGCGCAGCGGTATTGCCGGCATCAAGGTTGAATACAACCGCGTGCACGGTTTCTATATCGAAGTGAGCCGGGCGCATGCCGACAAGGTGCCCGACGACTACCGCCGGCGGCAGACGCTCAAGAACGTCGAACGCTACATCACGCCGGAACTGAAAGCCTTCGAAGACAAGGCGCTGTCGGCGCAGGAGCGCGCGCTGGCACGTGAAAAAGCACTTTACGACGGCGTGCTCGACGCCCTCGCTGAGCACATTCCCACGCTGCAACGTGTCGCGCGCGCCATCGCCACGCTCGACGCGCTCGCCGCGCTGGCCGAGTCGGCGCGCCGCCACGACTATCGCTGCCCGGTGTTTTCCGATCAGCCGGGTGTGCTTATCGAGGGCGGCCGTCATCCGGTGGTCGAGCGACAAGTAGACGAATTCATCGCCAACCGCTGCATGCTCTCGCCAACCCGCCGCATGCTGCTGATCACCGGCCCCAACATGGGCGGCAAATCGACCTTCATGCGGCAGGTCGCGCTGATCACGCTGATGGCGCACATTGGCAGTTTCGTGCCCGCGCAGCAGGCACAGATCGGCCCGATCGACGCGATTTTCACCCGCATCGGCGCCTCCGACGACCTCGCCTCGGGGCGGTCGACTTTCATGGTCGAAATGACCGAAGCGGCTGCCATCCTCAACGGCGCCACCGAACACAGTCTCGTGTTGATGGATGAAATCGGTCGCGGCACCTCGACCTTCGACGGCCTCGCACTGGCCTTTGCGATCGCGCGTCACCTGCTTGAAAAGACCTGCAGCCTGACGCTGTTCGCCACCCACTATTTCGAACTCACGCGGCTCAACACCGATTATCCGGAATGCGCCAACGTGCATCTGGACGCGGTCGAACACGGTCACCGCATCGTCTTTCTGCATGCGGTCGAAGACGGACCCGCCAGCCAGAGCTACGGCATCGAAGTCGCCGCGCTGGCAGGCATCCCCGCAGCCGTGGTGCGCGACGCCCGCCGCCGTCTGCGCGCGCTCGAAAACCGCGAGATCGGCAACGGACCGCAGGCCGATCTATTCGCCGCACTGCCGGCCGACGAACCGGATGCGCCCCGCCACCCCGCCGTCGCCGCGCTCGGTGCGCTCAATCCCGACGACCTGAGCCCGCGCGAAGCGCTCGAGCAGCTCTACGCGCTCAAGCGCCTGGTGGGGTAGCGATGCGATCCCCCATCGATATCCGCGACGAACGCGGCGTCCGCTATCTGCACTTTGGCACCGAATGGGTGCAAGGCGCGATGCGGCTGCGTGCCCCGCAGGCGCTCGAACTCCCCTACACGCGCGAGATGATGGCCGGCCTGTTGATGCGCGATGCACCATGGCCACGCCGCGTGCTGTCGATCGGGCTGGGTGCCGGGTCGCTGGCCAAATTCATCCATGCGAAACTGCCCGACGCCACGCACACCGTGGTCGAAATCGAGCCGCGCGTCGTCGCCATCGCACAGTCATATTTTCATCTGCCCGGGGAAGACGAACGTCTGACCATCGAGATCGACGACGGACTCGAATTCGTAGCGCGCAGCACCGACACTTGGGATTTGATCCTGCTCGACGCCTACGATCACGACGTGCGTCCCGGCCCCCTCAATACAGTCGCGTTCTATCGCAGCCTGCATGACCACCTGAGCGCACAAGGCGTGCTATCGGCCAACCTGTTCAACCGCAATCGCCGCTACGACACACTGATTGAGCGCATTTACGACGCCTTTGAGACCCGCAGCCTCGCCTTTGCGTCGGCCGACAACGGAAACACTGTCGCGTTTGGCGCGACCGGCGAGCATGTCGCCGTATCCGCCGCGACCCTGCGCGCGCGTGCTGCTGATCTGCAGCAACACACCGGGCTGGATTTGCGCCCCACCGTGAGCCGCCTGATCAACGCCAGCAACACCGTCGGCGACATGCTGGAAATCTGACGCCACTCGGCCTCAGTCCTGCGCCGTCGGCGCCAGCCACAGGCAGTGCCCGTCCGACGTCTTGCTGATGTCATCGAGCACCGCCGCATGCGCGTCGATCTCCGGCGCCGTTGCGCGCAAAACTTTGAGCGGCGGACGATCTTCCAGCGCGGCCGCGGCGTCGGCAGCGTCGCCCGGGCCGACCGGCTCGTCGAGCACCATGATCAGGCTTTCCTGACCACGCGTCATCGCTAGATAGACTTCCGCCAGCAATTGCGCATCGAGCAAGGCGCCGTGCAAGGTGCGCGAGGCGTTGTCGATCTGATAGCGGTCGCAGAGGGCGTTGAGCGACGCCTTCTTGCCCGGATTCATGTCCTTGGCCATGCGCAGCGTGTCAATCACGTTGCCGCACAGACTCGCCAGGCGCGGGCGCTCGATCAAGCCGAGTTCGGCATCGAGAAAGCCGACATCAAAGGACGCGTTATGGATGATCAGTTCGGCGTCGCGCACGAAGTCTTCGAACTCGTGGACGACGTCCTTGAAGCGCGGCTTGTCGGCGAGAAACTCGTTGGTGATGCCATGCACCTCGATCGCGCCGGGGTCGATCTCGCGATCCGGATTGACGAACACATGGTAGTGCTGCCCGGTGGGCTTCCGGCTGACCAGTTCGACACACCCGATTTCAATCACCCGATCGCCGTTGCGCCATTCCAGCCCGGTGGTTTCGGTGTCGAGAACAATCTGTCGCATGGTGTTCGCACTCCTTGTGTCACGCATGCTCAGCTGCGCTGTTGCTCTCGTACCTGGTCCACGCCCTGGCGCGCGAGCGCGTCGGCACGTTCGTTGTCGACATGGCCGGCGTGGCCTTTGACCCACACCCACTTCACGTCGTGCATCGCCTGCACAGCATCGAGCGCACGCCATAGGTCAACGTTCTTTACCGGCTGCTTGCTGGCCGTCGTCCAGCCACGGCGCTTCCAATTGTGAATCCATTCGGAAATGCCTTTTTGCACATACTGACTATCCGTATGTACGCGAACTTTCGACGGCCGCTTGAGCGTTTCGAGTGCACGAATCACGGCCAGCAATTCCATGCGGTTGTTGGTCGTCGCCGGCTCACCGCCGCACAATGTTTTTTCGTGCGCGCCGAAACGCAGGATCGCCCCCCAGCCGCCGGGACCAGGATTTCCGCTGCATGCACCATCAGTGAAAATATCGACTTCGTCACTCATCTCGAGTCCTGTAGCTTTTGGCCGCGCGCTGGCCGCGCTGCGCCACCGGCGCAAGCGCTTTGGCACGCGTGCGATTGTTGCGCCATTTGGGTTGAATCAAGCGCATGCCATGCACCCGTTTGACGGCTTGCAACAGATACACGCCGCCACACACCGACCACCAGCGCTGGCCCAGCGTATCCATGAAACGAAATCGTTCCAGCCATTGCTTTTGTTTGAATGGCGGCGCGTAGCAGCCGAAGGTGCCGGGCCGTGCTTCAAAACCGAGCAGTTGCAACCAGTCCTTGAGGCGCCGTCCGGAAAGGTATTGACCGTGCCACGGAAAATGCCGCGAATGGCGCTGCAGACCACGCCGCGCGCCCCACAGGCTGAGCGGGTTGAAACCGGCAATGATCACATGGCCTTCCGGCATCAGCACCCGTTCGACCTCGCGCAAGACCTCGTGCGGATGGTCGGAAAACTCCAACGCATGCGGTAGCAGTACCAGATCGAGACTGCCGGATTCGAACGGCAGCGCCTCGGCACAGGCCACTACCTGCGCTGCGGTTCCGGCCTTGGTGCTCTCACAAAGCGTGCGTGCCTTCATGCGATTGTTGCGCAGGAAGTCGAACTGCGTCATGCCGACCTGGACCGCATGATAGCCAAACAGATCGGCTACCATGGTGTCGAACCTGTCGGCCTCCCATTGCATGACGTAGCGTCCCGCCGGGGAGGCGAGCCATTGCTGGAGTTCAGCGGGTGGCGGACAGGAAATTGAAGGGGGTTCAGAAGACATGACGATGCGGATCGTTCCAGTTCCAGCGTTCAACGACAACTATCTGTGGCTCATGCACGACGGCCGGAACGCCGTGGTGGTCGATCCCGGCGACGCGGCGCCGGTACGCAAGTTTATCGCGCTACACGATTTGGCGCTGGTGGCCATCCTGATCACCCATCACCACGCGGATCATACCGGCGGGCTGCCGGCGCTGGCGGGTGACCTGCCGGTGTATGGGCCGGCTGGCGAGCGCATCGCGCATGTCACCCGGCGAGTCAGCGAAGGCGACACGGTGACCATTCCCGAACTCGATGTGCGCTTTTCGATCCTCGATATCCCGGGCCACACGCGCGGACACATTGCTTATGTCGCGCCCGGCTTCGTATTTTGCGGCGATACATTGTTCAGCGCCGGCTGCGGGCGGCTGTTCGAGGGGACACCGGCGCAGATGCACGATTCCCTTGCTAAGCTGGCCGCGCTGCCCGACGACACCAAAGTCTACTGCGCACACGAGTACACGCTGTCGAACCTGGCCTTTGCCAAGGCCGCCGAACCGGACAACTCGGCGCGCGACGACTGGCTGGCCGAATGCCGCCGTTTGCGCGCCGCCAACACACCGACGCTGCCCACGACGATCGGCCGCGAAAAAGCAATCAACCCGTTCTTGCGCACCGACCAGCCGACAGTCCTCGCGGGACTGTCAAACCATTTCGGGAAATCGCCCAACGGTGAGGTGGAAGTCTTTGCGGCGCTGCGCAAATGGAAAGACGGGTTTTAACCTGGCAACAGGGGCACCTCACGCGGCCGGTCATTCGGTAGATGCCAGCATCCACTCTTTGGCCACGACGACGCAGTTGCGGCCATTGTCTTTCGCTTCGTACAAAGCCTTGTCGGCACGATCGAGCAGGTCAGCCACCGAGCCGTCGCCGTCATCTGGTGACGGGTAGGCCGTCGCTGCGCCGAGGCTGATCGTCACATGCGGACCGACCGGTGACATCGCATGCGGCAATTCAAGTGCCAGCACGCCTCGGCGCATGGCATCGGCAACACGCCCCGCGCCGATCGAGTTGGTCTCGGGCAGAACGACCACGAACTCCTCGCCACCGAAACGCGCCACCAGATCGCCGGGGCGTTTGAGCTCGCCATTGAGGTGCTGGGCGATTGTCTTGAGGCACTCATCGCCCGCCTGATGCCCGTAGCTGTCGTTGTATTGTTTGAAGGCGTCGACATCGGCCATGAGGACGGACAGCGGCAAGCGGTTGCGTCGCGCCCGCTGCCATTCGCGCTGGATGGTGTCATCGAAACAGCGGCGATTCGCAATGCCCGTGAGGCCATCGACCGAGGTCAAGCGCGTCAATTCGCGATTGGCGTCGTCCAGCCGACGGGTGAGCACGACGAGCGAATAACGCATTTGCGCCAGACGCTGCATCGCTCTGACCTTGGCCGCCAGCACCACCTCCGAGACCGGTTTGACGAGGTAGTCGTCGCCCCCCACGGCGATGCCGTGTTCGAGATCCTCGTCACTGGTGCGTGCCGTGAGAAAAATGATCGGCGTCCACTCGCCGTCTTTCTCCAGCTGGCGAATGCGCCGCGCCACTTCGAAGCCATCCAACCCGGGCATGATGACGTCGAGCAGGATCAAATCCGGTCGGGAGGCCTTGAACAGTTTCAGTCCGGCCTCACCGTCCCGCGCATGCTCGGTTTCCAGCCCGAGTTTCGACAGTTGATGCAATACGACCGTGGCGCTGGTCATCGTATCTTCAATAAGCAAGACTTTCATACGTTACTGACCGATCGAGTCGATCCAGTATTATCGCATTGAAATCGGAGCGGGCAGCATTCCGGCGGCGATTGCGCGTCTCAATTCACCGCCCGACACCTCCTTTGACGTTCATGCGAAGGGCTGGCTGGTATTCTCATCGCTTGCTCCGGCTTTAACTTGTGCGCGTTCCCATGCCGATCCTGCGTCTGCTCCTGTTAATTGCATTCAGTTCGCTGGCGAGCGCGGGACCCGCGACGCCGGTGACCGCGGACGCCGGCCAGGGTTTGAGCACGAGCGAGCCACGCGCCGTTCGCGTCGAGCCGCCCGAAGCGCCGATCATCACGATCGACCTCACTTACCAGGCCAGCGACCTGTGGGATCGCATTCGCCGCGGCTTCGGCATGCCCGATCTCAATACGCCCGAGGTCACCAAACGCCAGATTCAGTATATAAGCCACCCGGCGGCCCTGCGCCGCCTTTTCCAGCGCAGCTACCGCTATCTGTACCACATCGTCGACGCACTGGAGCAACGTGGCCTGCCGACCGAACTGGCGCTCCTGCCGATGGTGGAGAGCGGCTTCGATCCGATGGCCTACTCGAGCTCGCGCGCGGCCGGCCTGTGGCAGTTCATCCCTTCGACCGGGCGTTATTTCAATCTGCGTCAAAATGTCTGGATCGACGAACGACGCGACATCATCGCCTCGACCGACGCCGCGCTGGACTACCTGGAGCGCATCTACGACATGCACGGTGACTGGCATCTGGCGCTGGCCTCGTACAACGCGGGCGAAGGCGCCGTCGCCCGCGCGATCAAGAAAAATGCGGCCGCCGGATTGCCCACCGAATACCAGTATCTGGACCTGAGTGCCGAGGCGCGCGGCTACGTGCCAAAACTGCAGGCACTGAAGAACATCCTTGCCCAGCCCGAGTTGTTCAATATCGCCTTGCCACACGTCCCCAACCGGCAGTATTTCGACCTCGTGCCCAGTCCCGCCGGTATCGATCTGGCAATGGTTGCCGATTACGCCGGCATGACACTCGGCGAATTGGTGGCGCTGAATCCGGCCTTTCGACGGCCGGTGATCCCGGAAGGCAACCAATGGCTGGTGCTGCCCGCCGACAAGGCCGACGCCGTCCGCGCGCGCCTGGCGCATGCCAAGCCGCGCTGGCGCACTTATCGTCTGGGGAAAAAGGACAAACTCGATGCGGTCGCGCGCAAGTACGGACTCACCCTCACCCAGCTGTTGCAAGTGAACGGCATGACCTCACCGGGTCAGGCAAAAACCGGCACCGTGCTGCTGGTGCCGGCCGGCGCCAACATCAAGGCTGTGCTGCCGCTGACCGATCTCATTCCTGAACTCCCCGAAGCCAACGAAGTCAGCACCGGCCGGAGGAAGCAGCGTTAGAAGTTATTGCGCGCTCGCGACCGCCGCGTTTTCCTCGCGCGCCTCAGCCACACGATGACAACGTACATACGCCCCGCCACCCAGTGGGGTTTGGGGGGGATACTCGCGCCGGCAACGGTCATCAGCCAACTCGCACCTTGGATGAAAATGACAACCGCTCGGCGGAGAGATCGCCGAGGGCAGTTCGATTTCCTCGATCACCGGTGCGGGACGCTCGTTCTCATGCGACACATCGGTCGTCAACACCGCCGCGAGCAACATGCGCGTGTACGGATGTTGCGGATCGCGCAGCACGTTATCTGCACTTCCTTGCTCGACGATTCGCCCCAGATACATCACTGCGACATCATGCGCGAGGTAGTCGACCACTGCGATGTTGTGAGTGATGAACAGGTAGGCGATCCCCTCCGCGCGCTGCAAGTCACGCATGAGATTGAGGATCTGCGCCTGCACCGATACATCCAGCGCGCTGGTCGGTTCATCGCACACGATCACGCGCGGTGAAACAGCCAGCGCCCGCGCCAGCGCAACGCGCTGACGCTGACCACCCGAAAACGCATGCGGAAAGCGTCCGCGCGTCGCCTGACTCAAGCCCACTTTTTCTAGCAAGCCATTTATGAGCTTGTGCCGCGCCGCCCGATCGCCGCCTACGCGCAGCGCGGCCATGCCTTCCTCGATGACTTCTCCAACGCGCATACGCGGATTGAGTGACGCGAACGGATCTTGAAACACCATCTGCACGTCGCGCCGCAGCGAATGTAGCGCGTGCCCGCGCAGCCCAATCTGCTCGACACCGTCCAGTTTGACGGATCCGCCGGTGGGCGGGATCAACTGCATCAGGGCCTTGCCGACGGTGGTCTTGCCGCAGCCTGATTCACCCACCAGCGCCAGCGTGCGGCCGGGGGTCAGCGCCAGATCGATGCCGTCGACGGCGCGCACGTGCGCCACTACACGCTTGAGCACGCCCTTGTGGATGGGGAAGTGAACCTGGAGGTCTTGCGCCACCAACAGTGGCTTGTCTTCGCGCGGCGAGGACTGCACGGTCTGAATCTGCGGTGCCGCGCTGCGCTCGCCGGCGACCTGCGAAACATCGTCAGCATAAAGATGACAGCGCACCTTGCGACCATCGACGTCATGCCACGCCGGAATCGTACCGGCGCAAATCTCCAGCACTTCGGGGCAGCGATCGGCAAAACGGCATCCCGAAAAACGCTGGTCGAGGCGTGGCACCATGCCCGGCAGAGTTTCAAGTGCTGCATCGCGGACGCCGGCGCGTGGCAACGCGGCAAACAGTTTGCGTGAGTAGGGGTGCAACGGCGACGCAAAAAACCGGTCGCGCACACCCGTCTCGACGATCTCGCCGGCGTACATCACGCTGACCCGGTGCGCCATGCGCGCCACCACGCCAAGGTCATGCGTAATCAACAACATCGCCATGGCACGGTCGCGCTGCAACCGATCGAGCATGTCGAGCACCTGTGCCTGCAGGGTGACGTCGAGCGCGGTGGTCGGCTCGTCCGCGATCAACAATTCAGGCTCGCCCGCGAGGGCCATCGCAATCATGACGCGCTGCTTCATGCCACCGGAGAACTGGAAGGGGTAGTCGTCGAGACGGCGCACGGCGTCTGAAACTCCCACCGCCGAAAGCAATCGCGCCGCCTCCGCGCGCGCCGGGGCGCCGCTGAGACCGCGGTGGCGGCCGAGCACCTCTTCGATCTGGCGAAATACCGTCATCACCGGATTGAGGCTGGTCGCCGGCTCTTGAAAAATCATCGCCATGCCGCCACCCCGCACCGAACGCATGCGTGCTTCCGGCAAGGCAAGAATGTCCTCATCTGCGTACCGAACGGTACCTTGCACGATACGTCCGGCCGCCGGCAACAGGCGCATGATCGCCAGCGCCGTCATCGATTTTCCGCATCCCGACTCGCCCAGAAGCGCATGTGTCTGGCCGCGGGAAATGTCGATGTCGACGGCATCGACCGGCCGAATGGGATTTTCAACGCCGATATCGACGCTCAATGCTCTAACCGCCAGCACGGGATCCCGCTCGGACATCACGCCGCCTTATCTACGAATCGACGGCAAGCTTAAATCAAAACGGGCCGCAATCGCGGCCCGTTCAGAATTCGCTATCAGACTAATGATGGTGGCCGCCCGGCCCATGAACATGACCGTGCGAGATTTCTTCGCTGGTGGCGGTGCGGACTTCGGCCACGGTGATATCGAATACCAACGCGGTACCCGCTAGCGGATGGTTGCCATCGACCACCACCTTGTCTTCCGCAATGTCGGTAATGCGGTACAGCATCTCATCATCCCCGGCATCGGTGACACGCTCGAAGCTCATGCCCACCTCGATATTGTCCGGAAACAACGACCGCTCCTCGATCACCACCATCCCTTCGTCGTAGTCGCCGAAAGTGTCTTCCGGCTGCAGTTTGAGCTTGACGGTTTCGCCGATTGTCTTGCCGTGCAACGCCTCTTCAATCGGGGCGAAAATTCCGTCGTAACCCCCATGCACGTAAACAAGCGGGTGTTCGCCGTCATCCACCATGTTTCCGTCAGTGTCGTGAACGGTGTAGTTAAGCGTGACGACGGTGTTTTTTACGATTTCCATTGGTTTTATCCGAGTCTAGGTCCCTGACCAACGCAAGCACTTCGGTGACGTGACCACGGGCGGTGACATCATAAATTGCGTGGCGTATCTGACCGGTCTTGTCGATGACGAAAGTCGAACGTAGCACACCCATGCGCTTCACGCCATCGACGTCCTTTTCACGCCAGACACCGTACAGTTTGCATGCCTCCGCGTCGGTATCGGCAAGCAGGCGAACCGACAAACCATGCTCATCGCGAAATTCCGCGTGCGTCAAGCAGTCGTCCGGACTCACGCCGATAACGACGCAATCAAGAGCATTGAACTCGTCTTCGCGATCGCTGAAATCCGCAGCCTGCGCTGTACAGCGCGGCGCGTGATCCCGTGGATAGAAAAACAGCACGACATGATGGTTACCACGCACCGTCTCCATATCGAATGTTTCCATATCCGAATCGGGCAGCGAGAACAGCGGAGCAGTATCTCCACGGTGCAACATAGGCTCACCTTCGAGAACAAAGGACACCAACTTCCTGGTGGCGCGAACTGTACTTGCGACAGGATCATTCGGCAACAACATTCTCAGCCCTTTCGACTCGGCACGAATCGCGTTTCGGCCACCAACGTCCGCCGGCCGTTACTCAATGAATAGACCACTAACGCAAGCGACTCAAGGTAAAAGGGGAAGTTCGTTGCAATTTCTCAAGGGCCGAGCGAGAAATATTGCTGTGCTCGCCAATCGCAGCGCGCGCACGCAGTACTCGCACGCGCAGCACTTATACCTCCTAGAATATACAAACATACAGCTATTTGACGTACACTGATGTACGTGGTCAATCGCGCGAGACGGCACGTCACCGACGCGCGATTTACGCAAACGACCCCGACGTAACCAAGGCCCCAGGATGTCGACAAAACTCACCGTGCGTCAGCAACAGATACTCGACTTCATCCGCGACTGCCAGCGCGAAGAAGGGTATCCACCGACACGGGCGGAAATATGCGACGCCTTCGGATTTCGATCACCAAACGCGGCAGAAACGCATTTGCGCGCGCTCGAAGCGAAACATGTCATCACCGTCGAAAGTGGCCGGGCACGGGGCATTCGCTTGACGGAACCAACCGGATTGCCGC
>CBDTZF010000055.1:0-11360 GCA_965364825.1 uncultured Rhodocyclaceae bacterium
ATGGTTGCATGGCGAAGCAGTCGCGGCCGGCATGGTGATGGCGGCGACGCTGTCGGTGCGCCTTGGCCGGATGCCGCAGGATGAATGCGATCGTGCAGTCGCCCTGATTTCTCGCGCCGGACTACCTACCGCCGGTCCCAAACTGGGTGCCGCACGCTATCTCGAACTCATGACGCATGACAAGAAAGTCGAAGCCGGTCGCTTGCGTCTGGTGTTGTTGCGCGAAATCGGCGACGCCGAAATCTTTTCCGATGTCGCCACCAAAGACATCGCCGAGGCAATCGAGATGTGTTGCGCATGACCACTGAACTGGCGCGCTACGCAGTGAGCGAGGCGACGTCGCGCGGCCGCGACTACGCGGAAGCGGAACCGTCTGCGCGCAGTGAGTTTCAGCGCGATCGCGATCGGATCATTCATTCGACGGCCTTTCGCCGGCTCGAATACAAGACTCAGGTGTTCGTCAATCACGAAGGCGATCTGTTTCGTACGCGCCTGACGCACAGCATCGAGGTGGCGCAGATCACGCGCACCATCGCGCGAACGCTGGCGCTGAATGAAGATCTCGCCGAAGCGATCGCCTTGGCGCACGATCTGGGCCACACCCCGTTTGGCCACGCCGGCCAGAGCGCACTGAACGATTGCATGCGCCCGCATGGTGGCTTCGAACACAATCTGCAGTCGCTGCGTACCGTCGATACGCTCGAAACGCACTATGCTGATTTCGACGGCCTTAACCTGATGTACGAAACACGCGAAGGTATTCTCAAGCATTGCTCGCGCGAGAACGCCGCGCAGCTGGGCGCCCTGGGGGAGCGATTTCTGACCAATCGGCAACCCGGACTCGAGGCGCAACTGGCCAACCTGGCCGATGAGATCGCCTATAACAATCATGACATCGACGACGGCCTGCGCTCCGGCCTGATTACGCTGGAACAGCTCGCCGAGGTTGAGGTGTTTGCGGCACAGCGACGCATCGTTGCGACAAAACACCCCGGCCTGGGTGGTCGCCGCCTGATTCACGAAACCATCCGCCGCATGGTCAATCTCATGGTCCTCGACCTGCTCGAACAGACCCGCGCCAATATTGCCGCGCACGGTGTGGAAACGCTGGACGATGTGCATGGCGCGCCGCGCCTGGTGGCCTACTCCGATCCGCTTCGCCCGCAACTGCTCGAACTCAAGCGCTTCCTGCGCGACAATCTTTACCACCACTATCAAGTGCTGCGCATGACCGACAAGGCCAAGCGCATCGTCAAGGATCTGTTCGCCGCCTTCAAGGCCGATCCCCGCCTGCTGCCGCCGGAATATCAGCTGCGCGCACGGGACGACACCGCGCGCGCCATTGCCGATTACATCGCCGGCATGACCGACCGCTACGCCATGAAAGAGCACCGGCGTTTGTTTGCGGTGGGGGAAATTCACTAGTACTCCGTCAATATCGCGTTGGCGGAGTACTGGCGTTCCGATAGGGCCGGCCATCAAAACCACTTGTAGCGCGCCTGTTCGAAAGGTATATTCGTCAGTCCGCCCAGTGTATTTGAGCCGGCGCACGTGTGTCCGCCGTGCAGAGCCGGCCCTTCAGTGACCGGTTTTTTTACGCCTTTTTTGCCCAAGTGGCGTCCGCCTGTCCCGTGTTTGCTGCGCGGCAGGCCAGAAGTATCGAGGAAAAAAGTATATGAGCCTTCCCCACAAACAAGGTCTTTACGATCCGGCCAATGAACATGATGCCTGTGGCGTGGGATTCATCGCCCACATCAAAGGCGAGAAGCGTCACGACATCGTTCTTCAAGGGTTGGAAATCCTCAAGAACCTCGACCACCGCGGCGCGGTTGGCGCCGACCCGTTGCAAGGCGACGGTGCCGGTCTGCTGATTCAGTTGCCCGATCAGCTTTTCCGCGAGGAAATGGCCAAACAGGGCGTGACCCTGCCGCCCGCCGGCGACTACGGCGTGGGTATGCAGTTTCTGCCCAAAGAGCACGCGTCTCGTCTCGCCTGTGAAGAAGAGATCGAACGCGCCATTCGCCTCGAAGGGCAGATCGTGCTCGGCTGGCGCGACGTGCCGGTCAATCGCGACATGCCGATGTCGCCGGCCGTCAGGAAGACCGAGCCAGTGATTCGCCAGGTGTTTGTCGGGCGGGGTCCGGACATCATGGTGACCGAGGCGCTCGAGCGAAAACTCTATGTGATTCGTCGCCGCGCCACCAACGCTATTGTCGCGTTGGCGCTCGAGCACAGCAAAGAGTTCTACATGGTCTCGATGTCGGCAAAGACGATTGTCTATAAAGGTTTGCTGCTGGCCACCCAGGTGGGCGAGTACTACCCCGATCTGCTCGATCCGCGCACCGTCTCGGCGCTTTCGTTGGTGCACCAGCGTTTTTCGACCAACACCTTCCCTAAGTGGAATCTTGCTCACCCGTTCCGCATGATTGCGCACAACGGTGAAATCAATACGGTACGCGGCAACTACAACTGGATGCGGGCGCGCGAGAAGGGTGTTTCGTCGCCTTTGCTCGGCGACGACCTGAACAAGATCTGGCCCTTGATCTACCCCGGGCAGTCCGATTCGGCGTCGTTCGACAACGCCCTCGAACTGCTGGTGATGAGCGGCTACACGATGGCGCACGCGGTCATGATGATGATTCCCGAAGCGTGGGAATCGCACACTCTCATGAGCGAACAGCGTCGCGCATTCTACGAATATCACGCCGCCATGATGGAGCCGTGGGACGGCCCCGCGGCGGTGGCGTTTACCGACGGGCGCCAGATCGGTGCGACGCTGGACCGCAACGGGTTGCGTCCGGCACGCTATCTGGTGACCGACGACGATCTGGTGGTGATGGCCTCGGAGGCCGGTGTGCTGCCGATTCCGGACAGCAAGATCGTTAAGAAATGGCGCTTGCAGCCGGGCAAGATGTTCCTCATCGACATGGATCAGGGGCGCATCATCAATGACGAGGAGTTGAAGGAGTCGCTCGCCACGGCCAAGCCGTATCGCGACTGGATTGCGCGCGTCAACATTAAGCTCGATGATCTTTCGGCCCCCGCAGAATCTCTCGTGCCGGAAAGCAAGGCGAGCTTGCTCGATCGACAGCAGGCCTTCGGCTATACGCAGGAAGATATCAAGTTCATTCTCGAGCCGATGGCCTTGGCCGGCGAAGAAGCGACCGGGTCGATGGGAAACGATTCGCCACTGGCGGTGCTGTCGAATCGCGAGAAACCGCTCTACAACTATTTCCGCCAACTCTTCGCGCAGGTAACCAATCCGCCGATCGATCCGATTCGCGAGCAACTGGTGATGTCGCTGGTGTCGTTCATCGGCCCGCGGCCCAACCTGCTCGAAATCAACGCGATCAATCCGCCGTATCGTCTGGAAATGTCTCAGCCTGTGCTGACCGTCGCCGACATGAACAAGATCCGCTGTGTCGCGCGTTATACGGAGAACAAATTCCGTTCGGCCGAACTCGACATCTGTTACCCGGTGATTTGGGGGCGTGACGGCGTTGAGGCGCGTCTGGCCTCCTTGTGTGCCGAAGCCGAAGATGCCGTGCACCAGGGTTACAACATCCTCGTGGTCACGGACCGCGGTGTCGACAATGACAACGTCGCGATTCCCGCGCTGCTTGCCACATCCGCAATCCACCAGCATCTGGTGAGCAAAGGGCTGCGTGCGCGCGCCGGACTGGTGGTCGAAACCGGCACGGCGCGCGAGGCGCATCATTTCGCCGTGCTCGCGGGTTATGGTGCCGAGGCGGTGCATCCTTATGTCGCGCTGGAAACGCTCGAGCAACTGGCGGGTGAGGGCGAAGCCGCAGAAAAGGCCGTCGCGCATTTCGTCAAGGGCATTGGCAAAGGCTTGCGCAAAGTGATGTCGAAGATGGGCATCTCGACCTACCTGTCGTACACCGGTGCGCAGATTTTCGAGGCGGTCGGCCTCAAGCAGTCGCTGCTCGACAAGTACTTCACCGGCACGACGAGCCAGGTCGAAGGCATCGGCGTGTTCGAGGTCATGGAAGAGGCGCTGCGTCTGCACGAGAAAGCGTTCGGTGATGACCCCGTGCTGGCCGACATGCTCGACGCCGGTGGCGAATACGCCTTCCGCATTCGCGGCGAAGAGCACATGTGGACGCCGGAAACGATTGCCAAGCTGCAGCATTCGACGCGCGCCAACAAATACGACACCTACAAGGAATACGCGCAACTGGTCAATGACCAGAGCAAGCGCCACATGACGCTGCGCGGTTTGTTCGAGTTTCGGCCGGACAGTGACCCGGTGCCGATCGAAGAGGTCGAGTCGGTCAAGGAAATCGTTAAACGATTCGCCACCGGCGCGATGTCGCTGGGTTCCATTTCCACCGAAGCGCACACCACGCTGGCGATCGCCATGAACCGCATCGGCGGAAAATCCAATACGGGCGAGGGCGGTGAGGACCCGACACGCTTCACGCCGGTGTCGCAGCCGACCAAGCTTTCGCAGTTGATCGGCGCCAGCCGCATCGAACGGGACCTTGATCTGGCCGCGGGCGACAGCTTGCGCTCGGCGATCAAGCAGGTCGCTTCGGGCCGTTTTGGCGTCACCACCGAGTATCTGGTCAACGCGGATCAGCTGCAGATCAAGATGGCGCAGGGCGCCAAGCCGGGTGAGGGCGGTCAGCTGCCCGGCCACAAGGTGTCCGAATACATCGGCTATCTGCGTCATTCGGTACCCGGCGTTGGCCTCATCTCGCCGCCGCCGCACCACGACATTTACTCGATCGAGGATCTGGCGCAACTCATCCATGACCTCAAGAACGCCAACCCCGCCGCCTCGGTGAGCGTCAAGCTGGTGTCGGAGATCGGCGTTGGCACGGTCGCCGCCGGCGTTTCGAAGGCCAAAGCCGATCACGTCGTGATCGCCGGCCATGATGGGGGTACAGGCGCATCGCCGCTGTCATCGATCAAGCATGCCGGTACGTCGTGGGAGCTTGGCCTGGCCGAAACGCAGCAGACGCTGGTGCTCAATCGCCTGCGTTCGCGTATCCGCGTTCAGGTGGACGGGCAGATGAAGACCGGGCGGGACGTCGTCATCGGCGCGCTGCTGGGGGCCGACGAGTTCGGTTTTGCGACCGCACCGCTGGTCGTCGAAGGCTGCATCATGATGCGCAAATGCCATCTCAACACCTGTCCGGTGGGCGTTGCCACGCAGGATCCGGTGTTGCGCCGCCGCTTCACCGGCCAGCCGGAGCACGTCGTCAATTTCTTCTTCTTCATTGCTGAGGAAGTGCGTGAAGTGATGGCGCAGCTGGGTATCCGCAAGTTCGATGACCTGATCGGCCGCTCCGATCTGCTGGAAATGAAACAGGGCATCGAACACTGGAAAGCCAGCGGACTCGATTACAGCCGCATCTTCTATCGGCCCGATGTGCCCGATTCGGTCAGTCGCTTCCACACTGAAGAACAGGATCACGGCCTCGAAGGGGCGCTCGATCAGGAGCTCATCGCGCTGGCCGAGCCGGCGCTCGAGCGCGGCGAAGCGGTGTCAATCGATCTGCCCGTGCGCAACGTCAATCGCACTGTCGGCGCCATGCTGTCAGGAAAAGTGGCATTGAAATACGGCCATGCCGGGCTGCCCGATGACACCATTCACATCAAGCTGTCGGGCACTGCCGGCCAGAGCTTCGGCGCCTTCCTGGCGCGCGGCGTGACGCTCGATCTTGTCGGCGAAGGCAACGATTACGTCGGCAAGGGGTTGTCAGGCGGCCGCATCGTGGTTCGCCCCGACGCAGCTTTCCGCGGCAAATCGACGCAAAACATCATCATTGGCAATACCGTCCTCTACGGCGCTATCGAAGGCGAAGCCTACTTCTGCGGCGTCGGCGGCGAACGTTTTGCGGTGCGCAATTCCGGCGCCACGGCTGTCGTGGAGGGTGTCGGCGATCATGGCTGCGAGTATATGACCGGCGGCACTGTGGTCGTGCTGGGCGAAACCGGCCGTAACTTCGCGGCCGGCATGTCCGGTGGTGTGGCCTATGTGCTCGACGAAGACGGCACTTTCGAAGGCCGCTGCAACATGGCGCAGGTCTCGATCGAGCCGGTCGAAGAGGAGTTCGAGGCGCGCAAGGGCTCTGAATCCGGTGACGATCTGGAAACGTTGGGACACGTCGACGTGCGTCATCTCGGACTTGCCGACGAAGTGATCCTCAAGGGTCTGATCGAAAAACACGCGCAGTACACGGATAGCGAATGCGCGCACCAAGTACTGGATCACTGGTCCAGCTACCGTGCGAAGTTCGTCAAGGTGATGCCACATGAATATCGTCGTGCGCTGGCGGAAATGGCCGCGCAGAAGCAGAAGCAACTGGAGGCAGCGTAATCATGGGGAAGCCCACAGGATTTCTTGAGTACCAGCGCCTCACCGAAGCGGTCAAACCCGTCGACGCGCGGCTCAAGAGCTACAAAGAGTTCGTGCTGCGCCTTTCGGATCAGGAAGCGGCGGAGCAGGGCGCGCGCTGCATGGATTGCGGCATTCCGTTTTGCACCGAGGGCTGCCCGGTCAACAACATCATCCCCGACTGGAACGATCTGGTTTATCGAAACGATTGGGAAAATGCCATCCGGGTGCTGCATTCGACCAACAATTTTCCCGAGTTCACCGGCCGCATTTGCCCCGCGCCATGCGAGGCGGCGTGTACGCTGAACATCAACACCGAGCCGGTCGGCATCAAGTCGATCGAGCGGGCGATTATCGACAAGGCGTGGGAAAACGGCTGGGTCAAACCGCAGCCGCCGACCCACAAGACCGGCAAACGTGTTGCCATTGTCGGCTCCGGCGGAGCAGGACTCGCCGCCGCGCAGCAACTTGCACGCGCTGGCCACGCCGTGGTGGTTTTCGAAAAGAGTGACCGTATCGGCGGCCTGCTGCGTTATGGCATTCCGGATTTCAAACTGGAGAAATCGGTCATCGATCGTCGCTTGGGGCAGCTGGAAGCCGAAGGCGTCGAGTTCCGGCCGGGCGTATGTGTTGGCGCCGCGCCGGACCTGACCGGTGTCGTCAACGACGCGAAGAAAGTCATCAGTGCCGAGCAGCTCAAGTCGGAATTCGACGCCGTAATCCTTGCCGCCGGATCGGAGACGCCGCGCGATTTGCCGGTGACCGGCCGCGAACTCGATGGCGTGCATTTCGCGCTCGAGTTCCTGGTTCCGCAGAACAAGGAAGTGGCCGGCGGCGCGCAAAACGCGATCTCCGCCAAAGGAAAGCACGTCATCGTCATCGGCGGCGGCGATACCGGATCCGATTGCGTTGGCACCAGCTACCGCCACGGTGCGGCCTCGGTCACCCAGTTTGAACTGTTGCCCCAGCCGCCGGAAGAAGAAGACAAGGCGCTGACCTGGCCGTACTGGCCGATCAAGCTGCGCACGTCCTCGTCGCACAAGGAAGGCGACACCCGTCGCGAGTTTGCCATCGCCACCAAGGAGTTCGTGGGAGAGGGCGGCAAGATCAAAGAGCTGCGCACCGTTCGCCTGGAGTGGAAAGACGGCAAGATGGTCGAAGTGCCGAACAGCGAGGAAGTCTTCCCGGCACAGCTCGTGCTGTTTGCGATGGGCTTCACTCAGCCGGTCGCCTCCTTGCTCGAAGCCTTTGGCGTCGAAAAGGATGCACGCGGCAACGCCAAGGCAACGACCGACGGTGAGGGCTGCTACGCGACCAGCGAGTCCAAGGTTTTTGCGGCGGGCGATGTGCGTCGCGGTCAATCGTTGGTGGTGTGGGCGATCCGCGAAGGCCGCCAGTGCGCGCGTGAAGTCGACGCGATGCTGATGGGCGAGTCGGCCTTGCCACGCTAGTTGGGCGCGGTATCCGACACGAAAGGCGGCCTCGGCCGCCTTTCGTTTTTGGTGATGTAATCGCAGCACCTGACGATCACCGTGCCGGCCCTTTTGCTTTGAGGCATTGCCACGTTCCACTGCGAAGCCAGCACCGGCGGCCGTTCTGGGTACCGGCCTGCGCCGGTACGACGAGGGGCGGAGCCGCCACCGCTTGGCGCAACCCGAAACCCACGTCATTCCGGCGCAGGCCGGAATCCAGAACGCACGCCCCGTTTGCGGCCACCGCTTCAGTTGCCACGCTACGGGAACGGCAGAAGTTCTTCCGCGCGAGCTGCCGCTTGCGTCACAAAAATCCGATTCCGCGGCGTACGCGCATTCCCATCCTCGAATGATGTTCAAAGATTGTTACGGCGCGGCGTAGCCGCTTCGTATCGTGAGGCAGCGCAAGCGGAATCTACAGAATGCGCATGCTAAAATCCGCCCGCAAACCCATCAATCAATGGAAACGTCATGCAAGTTGTGATTCTCGCAGCCGGTCAGGGCAAGCGCATGCGCTCCGTGTTGCCCAAAGTCCTTCAACCGCTGGCCAGCAAGCCCATGCTTGGCCACGTGCTGGATACCGCCCGAACGCTCGACAGCGACAAGATCTGTGTCGTTATCGGGCACGGCGGAAGCGCGGTGCGCGAAGCTCTCGATGCGCCTGATCTGGCGTGGGTCGAACAGAACCCGCAATTGGGCACCGGTCATGCGGTCCAGCAGGCGCTGCCTCATCTCACGGACGGTGAGATGGTGCTGATTTTGTACGGTGACGTACCGCTGATTGGCGAGGCGACACTACTACGATTGCTCAACGCAGCAGACATATCGCGACTTGCGCTACTCACCGTGGCGCTCGATGACCCGACCGGCTATGGACGCATTGTGCGCGACACCCACGCTCGTATCACCCATATCGTCGAACACAAGGACGCCACCGACGCCGAGCGCGCCATCGTCGAAGTCAATACCGGCATCCTGGTTGCGCCGGTGTCGCAATTGCGCGACTGGCTCGGGCGCTTGGGCAATGACAACGCACAGGGTGAGTATTATCTGACCGACATCATCAGCATGGCTGCCAACGATGGCGTTGACATCGTCGCCGCGCAACCCGACGAAGTGGCCGAGACCCTTGGCGTGAACGACAAGGCGCAGCTCGCCAATCTGGAGCGCGGCTATCAGCGAATGCAGGCGGCCGCACTGCTCGAAGCCGGCGTCACGCTCATCGATCCCGCGCGTATCGACATTCGCGGGTCGTTTGCCTGTGGGCATGATGTGCAGATCGACGTCAACTGCATTTTCGAAGGCGCGGTCGAGCTGGGCGACGGCGTCCAGATCGGCGCCAACTGCATCGTGCGCAACTCGCGAATTGCTGCCGGTACACGGCTGCTGCCGTTTTCGCACGTCGAGGGCACGGAAACGGGCGAGGGCTGCGTGATCGGCCCCTACGCGCGCACACGGCCCGGTACGAAACTGGCCGATGACGTCCATCTGGGCAACTTCGTCGAAGTGAAGAACAGCAACATTGCCGCCGGCTCGAAGGCCAACCATCTGGCGTATGTCGGCGATGCCGACATTGGCGAGCGCGTCAATGTCGGCGCCGGCACCATCACCTGCAACTACGATGGTGCCAACAAATATCGCACCGTGATCGAGGACGACGTCTTCATCGGTTCCGATACCCAGCTCGTCGCACCGGTGCGTGTCGGCAAGGGCGCAACGCTTGGCGCAGGCACCACGCTCACCAAAGATGCCCCGGCCGGCCAGCTCACGGTTTCGCGTGCGCGCCAGATCAGCCTCTCGGGCTGGGCCCGGCCGGTCAAGAAATCCAAGTAACACCCGTTTACAGCACGCTGCCGCACGCGCGGTTATCAGGAGAATTACATGTGTGGCATCGTCACCGCCATTTCCACGCAAAACGTTGTGCCGGTGCTTCTGGAAGGGCTGCGCAAGCTTGAATACCGCGGCTACGACTCCGCCGGGCTAGCTGTCCTGCAGGCCGGTGAGCTGACGCGCTTGCGCTCGGCCGGCCGCGTCGCGGAATTGTCCGCGATGGCCAAAGAACGCCAGCTCAACGCCAGCGTTGGGATCGCCCACACACGCTGGGCAACCCACGGCGAACCGTCCGAGCGCAATGCCCATCCGCATGTGTCCGAAGGCCTCGCAGTGGTGCACAACGGCATCATCGAGAACTTCGCGTCGTTGCGCAAAGCGCTGACCGCCAAGGGTTACACGTTCACTTCCGACACCGATACCGAGGTCATCGCGCATCTGGTGCAGGACAAACTCGCCGCCGGACTGGAGTTGTTCGAGGCAGTGCGCCTGGCCAGCAACGAGCTCGAAGGCGCCTACGCGATCGGCGTCTTGAGCCAGGCCAGCCCGCAGACGGCGATCGTCGCCCGCCGCGGTTCTCCGTTATTGCTTGGCGTCGGCGAGAACGGCATGTTCGCCGCCTCCGATACATCCGCCTTGCTGCAAGTGACGCGCAATGTGGTGTACCTCGAAGACGGCGACGTCGCCGAGCTCAAACTCGATAGCTACCGCATCGTCCGTCCCGACGGCGAGGCCGTTGAGCGTGCCGTCACAGTCTCCGCGCTGTCCGCCGACGCAATCGAACTGGGCCCCTACCGCCACTACATGCAGAAGGAAATCTTCGAACAGCCGCAGGCGCTGGCCTATACGCTCGAAATAATTTCCGGCGGCAACGTCATCTCGCCGCAGGTTTTTGGCGCCAACGCGTCCGACGCGCTCACGGCAACCAAACGCGTGCTCATTCTGGCCTGCGGCACCAGCTTTCACGCCGGGCTGGTAGCGCGCTACTGGCTCGAGTCGGTCGCCGGAATCCCCTGCGAGGTTGAGATCGCCAGCGAATATCGCTATCGCGTCTCGGTGCCCGACCCCGAGGCGCTGGTCGTCGTCATCTCCCAATCGGGCGAAACCGCCGACACGCTCGCCGCGCTCAAGCATGCCAAGTCGCTCGGCATGACCAACACGCTGGCGATCTGCAATGTCCCCGAATCGGCCATCATTCGAGAAACCGCGCTGCGTTTCATCACCCGCGCCGGTCCGGAAATCGGCGTCGCCTCGACCAAAGCCTTCACCACCCAACTCGCCGCCCTCGCGTTGCTCACTCTCGCGCTGGCGAAATGCAACGGTCGCCTTTCCCAGAAGGACGAAACCGCACACCTGACCGCGCTACGCCACCTGCCAGTGGCGGTCGCCAAAGTGCTCGAACTCGAACCGCAGATCGAACAATGGGCGCAGCGCTTCGCCGGCAAACAACACGCGCTCTTCCTCGGCCGCGGCCGCCACTGGCCGATCGCCATGGAAGGCGCGCTCAAGCTCAAGGAAATCTCCTACATCCACGCGGAAAGCTACGCCGCCGGCGAACTCAAACACGGGCCGCTCGCGCTTGTCGACAAGGACATGCCGGTAGTGGCCATCGCACCGGCCGACGAACTGATCGAAAAGCTCAAAAGCAACCTGCAGGAAGTGCGCGCACGCGGCGGCGAGCTATACGTTTT
>CBDTZF010000056.1:0-11294 GCA_965364825.1 uncultured Rhodocyclaceae bacterium
GCGCCTTGTCAGACGACCCGCCAGCCGCACACTCGGACGCGTCCAACTGCCGTTTTTAGGCTAAATCGCGAATGTTGGAGACAAGAAAAAGCGGACCCCGAGGGGTCCGCTTGCCGTTGCTGCCTTGCTGGTGATCAGGCGGCGGCTTTGGTTTCGCCTTTGAGGAAGAAGCTGGTCAGATAGATCATCAGGCCAATAAAGAAGAACACGCCGGCGCCCTCACGCATCCAGTAGAACACGCTGATCTGGTCCTGTGCCGCCATGTACGAGATCGGCGTGTCGCTGAAGCGCTGCAGCCACACTTGCAGGATGCCGGCGGCGGTGAGGAACAACGTGATGAAGACCATCGACACGGTCATCAGCCAGAAGGCCCACATTTCAGCCACTTGCGCCTTGTTGCTGTTGGCAGCCCGGCCGCGCAGGATCGGCATGGCGTAGCTGATGATGCACAGCACCACCATGGCGTAGGCGCCGTAGAAGGACATGTGACCGTGCGCCGCGGTGATCTGCGTTCCGTGCGTGTAGTAATTCACCGGTGCCAGGGTATGCAGGAAGCCCCACACGCCGGCACCAAGGAAGGCCATCACGCCGGTGCCGAGCGCCCACAGGGTGGCGGCGCGGTTGGGGTGATCGCGGCGGCGGCGGTTGACCATGTTGAAGGCGAACACCGTCATGGCGAAGAAGGGCAACGGCTCGAGCGCCGAGAAGATCGACCCCCACCACTGCCAGTAGTCCGGTGCTCCGATCCAGAAGTAGTGGTGTCCGGTGCCGATGATGCCGCTGATCAACGCCAGCGTGATGATCACATACAACCACTTTTCGATCACCTCGCGGTCGACCCCGGTGACCTTGATGAGCACGAAGGCCAGTAGTGAGGCGAGAATGAGTTCCCACACGCCTTCTACCCAAAGATGCACCACCCACCACCAGTAGTACTTGTCGAGAACGAGGTTGTGCGGGTTGTAGAAGGCGAACAGGAAGAAAATCGCCAGACCCCACAGCCCCAGCATGAGGACCAGGCTGATGGCTGTTTTGCGGCCCTTGAGCATGGTCATGGTGAGGTTGAGCAGCAGGGCCAGCGCGACAATCACGATGCCGATCTTGGTTAGCAGCGGTTGTTCAAGGAACTCGCGCCCCATGGTGGCGAGCAGGTCGTTCCCGGTCATTTTGGCCAGCGTGGCGTACGGCAGCATGAGATAGCCGACGATGGTCAGCACGCCCGCGACAAGGAAGATCCAGAACATCGCAATCGCCAGCCCGGGCGACCACAACTCGTTCTCGGTCTCTTCCGGGATCAAGTAATACGCCGCGCCCATGAAGCCGAACAGCAGCCACACGGTGAGCAAGGTGGTGTGCACCATGCGTGCGATATTGAAGGGGATGGCGGGGAACAGAAAATCGCCGATCACATACTGCATACCAATGATGAGGCCGAACACGATCTGACCGACGAACAGTGCGATGGCCGCAATGAAATACGGTTTCGCGACGGCTTGGGATTTGTATTGCATTGTTTTATCTCCTCAGCCTTCGATGTTGGGTGGCCAGTTTCTGGCAGTTTTGATCCCGGCGGTGTATTTGAAGAATTCCACCAGATCGTCCAGTTCCTGATCGTTAAAGCCGAAGTTCGGCATCTGGCGGCGTCCGGGAGCGCCGGTCGGCATTGCCTGTATCCACGCCTTGATGAATTCCGGGCCGCGACGGGTGTAGACGTTGGCAAGCTCGGGCGCGAAATAGGCGCCTTCGCCAAGCAGCGTGTGACAGCCGATGCAGTTGTTGACCTCCCACAGCTTCTTGCCGGCGATCGCTGACTCGGTCAGGTTGGCGCGATTGTCGCGCTTGGGTAATTCCCTCGTTGTATCGAAGGTCAGCGCGAGAAATAGGAGGAAGAAAAAAACCGTGCCCCCTAAAAAGATGTTTCGCGCCATGGACTTGGTAAATGTACCGCTCATGGAGCCTCCCCGTTTGTTGTCGCTGTAATGCACAGCGTGGCCCGCATGGTGCCCGTTGGCGCCCCCATCAGGCATTGACCACAGTCAACTCGCGGTGCCTTGCGCTGTCGCGGGTCGTGTGTCCATTGGGCTGTGGCGCGACGTGGGCGAATGATTATTCGCCCCTACGGCGACGCCCCGACCGGTAGGGGCGAATGATCATTCGCCCTTGCGCGTGGGACACCGTTACTGGCCAAAAAGCGAAAAAAGAGAATTCTTTTGCATCCGGCGCATCCAGATGGCGACACCGGCCGTACAAGCGTTGACAGCCCTCGACTGTCCTTTGCCAACGACCGGAGACTCTCATGCGACTCACCCCTAACGCAGTTGCCGTGGCGACACTTGCCATCGGCGTGACCGCGCAGGCGGCCAACCACCGCGAAGCGCCCATCACCGCACTCGATCACAAGGCGGATATCACCGACGTCTATGCGTTTCGCAGCTACGACGGTGACCCGATACCGAAGGTCACGCTCATCATGGGCGTCGATCCCCTGCTGGAGCCGGGAAACGGGCCGAACTGGTTCCCGTTCGACGATGAAATCCGCTACGAGATCAAGATCGACAACGATCACGATGCGGTGGAGGACATCGGCTACCGTTTCCGTTTCACCACCGAGCAGCGCCTGCCGGACCTCTTCCAGGTCTATGCCGGCGTGCAGGGCGGCGCCGTGGCGCCCGCCAATTCGCCGGCGCCGGTGG
The DNA here is from genome assembly GCA_965364825.1 of uncultured Rhodocyclaceae bacterium. Taxonomy (GTDB): domain Bacteria; phylum Pseudomonadota; class Gammaproteobacteria; order Burkholderiales; family Rhodocyclaceae; genus Nitrogeniibacter. The sequence goes on from CBDTZF010000056.1 coordinate 2,694, forward strand.
CGCCGGGCACGCCGATCGTGCCCGATCGCATCGACGACTTTGAAGACGCCGGACTCGGCCAGCGTCAGCATTACACCGTGTCGCGCGTGGAATACAACCGTAACGGCCGCGAGCGTTCCGAGAAGGTGATCGCCAGTGGCCTGTACGCGGTGCCGGCGAATGTCGGCCCACGCACGATGGACTACCCGGCACTGTTCAACGCGGCCACCTACCCGCTGTCGAACGATGTGTCGGTGTTTGCCGGCACCACCGATGACGCCTTCTGGATCGATCTGGGTGGCGCGTTCGACACGCTCAACACCCACATCACACCGATTCTCAGCGCCTCCCAGGACGCCGCCGACGAAAATTTTGCCGCCGATACCGTCTCGGGCTACGCCGTCAACTCGATTGCCATCGAAGTGCCGGTGAGCCAGCTCACGAGTGCGGGGCAGTTCGAGCCGGCGACCTCTCCCAATGCCACCATCGGCGTGTGGGCGACCACCTCGCGGCCGCGCGTGACCGTTCGCCGCTCTCCATTCGCAGCCAAGAACGCCGGCCGTTATCGCCAGGTTCAGCGCATGGGCAATCCGCTGGTGAACGAATTGCTTGTCGGCACCGGTTCGAAAGATCGCTTCAGCATGGATCAGCCGAAGAACGACAGCCAGTTCGCCAAGTTCGTGCTCGATCCTGCGCTGGCACGCGTGGTGAACGCGCTTACCAACGGCGCCGTGGCGATTCCCGCCGCACCGCGCAACGACCTGCTGCCGCTGGTGACCTACGCGGCGCCAATCGCCGCACCCGGCACACCCGCCGGCCCGGTAGCCGATCTACTGCGCCTGAACACCGGTGTCGCGCCCACGCCGCCGGATCAAGCCAGTCGAATGGGGCTGCTGGCGGGTGACGCGGCGGGATTCCCCAATGGCCGCCGTGTCTTCGACGATGTGACCGATTCGACCCTGCGAGTGGTGGTCGGTGGCGTGCTGGCGGCGCCCTTTGATGGCTTCGATCCAGAAATCGGCGGTCGCCTGGGTGATGGCGTCAACATCAACGACACCGCCTATCGCACCACTTTTCCGTATCTGGGCGATGCGCCTTCGGGTCGTGATCGCCGTCACATCGACCCGGGCGAGGCGGGATGTTCCGCCGGTGCGGGTGCCGACTGCCCGTAATCGGGTGTGATTCCTTCAATCGACACAACGCGGCAGCGCGAGCCGCCGCGCATCTCGCGGAGAAAAACCATGAAACGCACAGTCATCGCCCTCGCACTCGCCGCGGCATGTGCAGTGCCCGCTTTCGCCGCCGACCCGGCGCCGACGGCCATCGAAGCCGCGCAGGCGCGCATTGCCCAACAACCGCAGACCGTCGACGGCTACGTTGCGCTCGCCATGGCTTACGCCGAGCACGGGCGCGATACCGCCAACACGGATTTCTACAAGAAGGCGCATAAAGCGCTCGGCCACGCGCTAGAACAGGCGCCCGACAATTTTCAGGCGCTGCGTGCGCGCACCTGGGTGCTGCTCGGTCAGCATGAATTCGGTGAGGCCCTGAAACTTGCGACGACGCTCAATGCGCGCTTTCCTGACGACATCATGACCTACGGGCTGCTGGTGGACGCCAATATCGAACTGGGCAACTACGACGCCGCCGAGCGCGCCACCCAATGGATGCTCGATCTGCGCCCCGGCAATGTCGCCGCGCTGACGCGTGCGGCCTACCTGCGCGAGTTGTTTGGCGATGTCGAAGGCAGTCTCGATCTGATGAATCGCGCGTTGGAGCGTGCGCCGGCATCGCAAAGCGGGCACCGCGCTTGGCTGATGACGCATGTGGCGCATCTGCATAGACTCGCCGGGCGGCCGGCGGTGGCGACCGAATTCGCCGATCAGGCGCTCGCCATCCTCCCCGAATACCACTACGCGCTGCATCAGCAGGCACTCATCGCCGAGTCGGCCGGCGACACCCAGGCGGCGTTGGCGTGGACGCAACGTCACTACACGGCGGCGCCCCATCCTGAAAACCTCTATCTGCTCGGCCGTGCGCTCGAGCGCACGGGGCAGCATGCCGCCGCGCAATCGGCGTATCAGGACTTTGAACGTCTCGCGCTCATAGAGTCGGCGGGCTGGGATAACGCCAATCGCGAGCTGGTGCGCTATTACACCGATCAGGCCAGGCATCCCGAAGCTGCGCTGCGTGTGGCCGAACGCGAGATTGCGCGCCGCAAGGACATATTGACACTCGACGCCTACGCCTGGGCGCTCTACCGCAACGGGCGCCATGTCGAAGCCTTGGAAACGATCGAACAGGCGCTGGCCGTCGGCACGCTGGCGCCCGATCTGCACTATCACGCCGGTCTTATTGCCGCGGCGGCGGGTGATTCGGTACTGGCCGTGCGGTATCTCGAACAGGCGCTGCGCCTCGCCCCGCAGCACGAACTGGCAGGCGAAGCGCGCCGTGCAAGCAACGCCACCGCGACCACCAAAGCGAACGCCAGACCCGCGGCATGACCCTGACGCGCGTGATGGTTGGTGCCGTGGCTCATTGCGTGACGATGAAAGGGGCCCGGAGGCGGCAACTCGCAGGGTGGGTTTCAACCCGCCATTCCCGCGTAAAACACTGAGGCCGGGTGAACCGGGCCCGACGTGACGTGCCGCCACGTCCCATTCGGCGGAAAAGCGCAGCGCCTTCCACCGAATGGAGTTTACATCCGGCGGATAACGCCTTCGGCTCATCCGCCCTACGCGTTCTGGTTGGGCTGTCCCTGCGATTGCTGGGTGCGCGTCGTGTGGCCACGCGCCGGCACGTACCGGCCGCTAACGCAAACGGCCCGCCGTGAGGGCGGGCCGTCGTCGAAGTCGCAGGTGCAGCGACTGGATCAGGTGGTGATGTCGCCCGCGATATAGCTCGACAACTGCTGGATCGTCGCTTCATGCTCGGCAATGACCGTCTTGACCACGTCGCCAATCGTGATGATGCCAGTCAGCTTGCCGTGGTCGACCACCGGCAGGTGGCGAAAGCGGTTCTCGGTCATGATCGACATGACGTCATCAATGGTGTGCGAGGGCGTGATCGTGCATACGTTGGGCGTCATCAGATCCGCCACCGAAGCGTCTTTCGAGGACAGGCCCTTGAGCACCACCTTTCGCGCGTAGTCGCGCTCGGTGAAAATGCCCTCCAGACGTTCATCCGAAACGATCAGGACTGCACCGATGTCGTATTCCGCCATGGCCTCCAGCGCGGAAATCACGGTGGTGTCGGGCGTCACGGTATAGACACCGCCACCTTTTCTGTCGAGAACCTGCTGCACGGTGGTGCTCATCGATCTGATTCCTCCATCTCTACGTTATGGACACAACGTGGTCCGTCGATTGAGTGCGAACAGACGCTAGCTTGTTACGATCTGCATAAACACGCAAGCATCTTGAACTATAGGTGTGCCGCTTAGACCTCGAGATTGTCGATCAGCCGCGTCACGCCTAGTCGCGCGGCCCCCAGTACGACCAGCGCATCCTGAGCGGCCTTGGGCGCCTGCAGATCCTGCTGGCGGCGTACGGCGACATAGTCGGGGTGCCAGTCGTTTGCGGCCAGTTCCGCAATCGCGGCGCGTTCGAGTTTGTCGAAATCCGTCTCGCCGTTGCGCACTGCGGTTCGAATGCGGCTCAGGCAGTTGTAGAGGCGTATCGCTTCGATCCGTTCCACCTCCGACAGATAGCGGTTGCGCGACGAGAGCGCGAGTCCGTCGTCGGCGCGCACCGTCTCGCCGGGCAACACCTGCACCGGGATGTTGAATTCGCGCACCATGTTGCTCAACACCATCAACTGTTGGTAGTCCTTCTTGCCGAACAGGGCAATGTCGGGCTGGACCAGATTGAGCAGCTTGAGCACCACCGTGGCGACGCCGCGAAAATGGCCGGGTCGCACGGTGCCTTCGAGCGCGGACGTCTGCACCGGATCGGGTTCGACGTGATAGGTCTGGCGCGTCGGGTACATTTCCGTTTCGTCCGGCGCGAACAGATGCGCCACGCCGGCCGCTTCGAGTTGGCTGCAATCGGCTTCGAATGTGCGGGGGTATTTGTCGAAATCTTCCGACGGGCCAAACTGCAGGCGATTGACAAAGATGCTGGCGATGACCGCATCGGCATGTTCACCGGCTTGCTGCATCAGCGTGATATGCCCTTTGTGCAGGTTGCCCATGGTCGGCACGAGGGCGGTACGGCCCGCAGCGCGGCACGCGGTGCGAAGCGATTCGGCAGTGGTGTGTATTTGCATCGGTTGTCCGGCGCGTCAGTAGCAGTGTTCGGCGGCAGGAAATTTCCCTTCGCGCACGTCCTCGACATAGCGCGTCACGGCGTCGTCGATGCTGCTTGCGCCTTCCATGAAGTTCTTCATAAAGCGCGCCTTGTGACCGGGAAAGACGCCGATCAGATCGTGCAGCACCAACACCTGGCCATCACAGTCGACGCCGGCGCCAATGCCGATGGTTGCCATCGAGTTGAGGCCTGCGGTCACGTCCCGCGCGACCGCAGCCGGCACCATCTCCATCACCATCAGGGCTGCACCGGCCTGTTCGAGCGCGATTGCATCGGCCTTCAACTGGTCGGCGCCTTCCTTGGTGCGGCCCTGCACGCGGTAGCCGCCGAGCTGATTGACCGACTGCGGCGTGAGGCCGATATGGGCGCACACCGGCACGCCGCGCTGTACCAGAAAGCGCACCGTCTCGGCCATCAAGGCACCGCCTTCGAGTTTGACCATCTGCGCGCCTGCGGCCATCAGACGGGCCGCATTGCGCATCGCCTGCGCGGGGCTTTCCTGATAGCTGCCGAAGGGCATGTCGGCGACGATCAACGGGCGCGAACAGCCGCGGGCCACGCATTCTGTGTGATAGATCATGTGCTCCAGCGTCACTGGCAGCGTTGAAGTGCGGCCCTGCAGCACATTGCCGAGCGAATCACCGATCAGGATGATATCCACGCCGCAGCGTTCGAGCAGCGCCGCGAAGCTTGCGTCGTAGCCGGTGAGCATGACGATTTTTTCGCTGTCGGCGCGCATTTTGCCCAGCGTGGTGAGCGTGACCGGCTTCTGGTCTTGCAGATAACTCATGGCGTTTTCCCTCGTTTTACGCGCAGTAAAGCGCGAGCGCGTGCAATTCTCAAGCCGTGTTGGCGGAATGAGTCAGCGGAAGAGTGGTCGGCAGCGCCTTAGGCGTAGCCGAAGAATTCGCGGAAGCTGCGCATCGCGCGCAGGCGCTCGACCAGCAAATCGAAGTCTTCAGCGCGATCGACCGGGTTGAGCACCTCGGCGTCGACGATGAATAGCGGTGAGCCTTCGTACTGATAGAAGAATTTCGCATAGCGCTCGGCAACGCGTTCGAGATAGTGCGCGGTGATGTGGCGTTCGGCGTCGACGCCGCGCTTGTCGATACGTTCGATCAAAGTGTCCGGCTTGGCCTGCAGATAGATGACCAGATCGGGGCGGGGCGTCGGTTGCGGCACCACCAGGTCATAGGTGCGCTGATAGAGCGCAAATTCGTCCGCTTCGAGGTTCAATTCCGCAAACAGCGGATCCTTGTCGAGCACGAAGTCGGAGACCACGCGTGCGTGGCTTTCCGGTTCGCGTGGAAGCCGCCGCAGGGTGTCGACGCGCTGATACAGGAAAGACAATTGCGTCGGTAGCGCCCAGCGCTCCATGTTGCCGTAGAAGCGTGCCAGAAACGGGTTGAGTTCCGGCTGCTCCAGCAGCAGAGTCGCTTCCAGGCGTGAGGCCAGGCGGCGAGCGAGGGTTGTCTTGCCGGCGCCAATCGGGCCTTCGACGACGATGTATTGGGCTTTGTCGAGCATGCGTGGGTTTTTTGGGTCGGATTTGAGTGCGGTGAGAGCATCACAGGCTGCAGGGCATGGCGTCAAGTGCCTCGGGCCGTTTTTCAGCCATGCCGGCCGCGTTTGCCTCCGTCCGCGCTCTTTTCAAATCCCGGCAAGGCGCTCAATAATCTGGTCGCTCACGCCGGGTAGCAAGTCCGAAACCACCCCCGCGTCGGCAATGTGTAGATCGGGCGCCAATTCGGCCAGCGGTTTGAGTACGAAGGCGCGCTGGTGCATGCGCGGATGCGGTACATGGAGGTGCGCTTCGTCGATGCGTTGGCGGCCGTAGAGCAGCAGGTCAAGATCAAGCGTACGCGGCGACATGTGATAGTCCCGCGTGCGCCCGACTTCGGTTTCGATACACAACATGGCGGCGAGCAGGTCGCCCGGTGATAGCGCGGTTTCGATGCATGCCACGGCGTTGATGTAATCGGGCTGCCCGCTCACGCCGACGGGCGCGCTGCGGTAGTTGTGCGAACGCGACACCAACCGCGTGTCAGCCAGCGCGTCGAGCGCCGCGCAGGCGTGAGCGATGGCTGCCGGTGGATCGCCCAGGTTTCCGCCCAAGCCGATGTAGGCTGCGACCACGGCGGGCGGCGTGTCGCGGCTCATGCGTCGGCGTTGCCGGCTGGTGCGCTTTTCTTCGTGCGGCGGCGACGGCGACGGCGGCCTTCGCCCGGCTGCGCCGGCGCAATCATGCTTTCACGCTCCTTGCCCCCGGCATCGGCAAACCGCTCCCACCAGTCGACCAGTTCCATGTCGATTTCACCCGACTGCGCGCGCAGTCGCAGAAAATCCCAGCCGGCGCGATAGCGGGGTTGTTCAAGCAGTCGGAAGGGCGCCTTGCCGGCGCGCTTTTCCAAACGCGGTTGCAACGCCCAGATGTCCTTGATGTCACCAGCAATGCGGCGCGTGATGGCGAGCTTTTCGCCCTGGACGCTGAGCACTTCGTCCATGGCGGCAAACAGCGCGGGGTGGGTATGCTCGTCTGCCGCCTTGCGTGCTTCCCAGTCGACGAGCACTTCATGCCACAGCAGCGTGGCGAAGAGGAATCCCGGCGAGATCGATTTACCTTCACGCACGCGCTCATCGGTGTTTTCGAGCGACAGCCAGATGAAACGCTCGCCCATCGGCTGTGCGAGAATCACGTCGAGCAGGGGCAGCAGGCCGTGGTGCAGGCCTTCCTCGCGCAGCTGAGTGAGACATTTGACGGCGTGGCCCGACATCAGCAGCTTGAGCGTTTCGTCAAACAGGCGCGCGGACGGCAGATTTTCCATCAGGTCGGCCATTTCACGAATCGGTCGGCGCGCCGCCGGGTCGATGCTCAAGCCGAGTTTGGCGGCCAGCCGCACCGCGCGCAGCATGCGTACCGGATCCTCGCGGTAGCGCGCGCGCGGATCGCCGATCATGCGCAGCGTCTTTTGATGCAGGTCGGCGACGCCATGATGGTAGTCGGTGATGTTCTGCGTGGTCGGGTCGTAATACAGCGCGTTGACCGTGAAATCGCGCCGTAGCGCGTCTTCCTTCTGCGTGCCGTAGACGTTGTCGGTGAGAATGCGCCCGTGCTCGTCGGTCGATACGTCCTCGGCCTCGCGGTGGGCGCGAAAGGTGGATACTTCGATCATCTCGCCGCCGATCATCACATGCACGATCTTGAAGCGCCGGCCGATGATGCGCGAGCGACGAAACTGGCGCCGCACCTCCTCGGGCGTGGCGCTGGTGGCGATGTCGAAATCCTTGGGCGTCAGCTTCGCCAGCAAATCACGCACTGCGCCGCCCACCACAAATGCCTGGAATCCGGCGTCCTGCAGGATCGCGCACACCTTGCGCGCGGCGTAGGAAACCTCCTCGGCAACAAGGCCGTGAGAAGTGACGGGAATGAGGGCCGGGGCGCTATCGTCTCCGGGCATGGCGCGGCGCAGAACCCTGCGCAGCAATTTACGAATCATCGAAGCAGGCTGTTTTTGTGTTTAACGCGGGATGATACCGCACTGCGCTGCCACCGCGAGAGCCGCCTACAAAGTGCCAACGTTCCTGTTTCAGAGAAGCGGTAGCCCGGATGCAGGCCGCAGGCCGGAATCCGGGGCCTTCGGTCAACCGACGGCCCAATGGTGCTATGTCCTTCGGTTATTGGGTGCTACCCCCGCTGACGTAACGACGCGCGAGCACGTTCAGCGCATCGCTGTGAAACAGGTCAATACACTTCATCAGCGTAAGTGGCTGCCCGCTCTTGCTTTGGTAGGGCTTGCGCAGCCACTTGTCGGCCAGTTCGGTGACGACAATATACGCGTCCGTGTCATTCACCTGGCCAAACTCGACGTAAGCGCCAACAGCAGCCAAGGCGTCATCCCGCACCGCCGGGACATCGTAGCCACGGGCAATGCATTGTGCGAGTGCAACATTTTTGAGTTGGGTGGCGTCGTCGTAGTCGCGTGCACTCGTCGTTGCGCACGCTTGGGTGGTGAGCGCGCATGCGCACACCAAGGCAATGCGATGCAGCGCGATCATTTGAAGCTCCAGAAAAAAGCCCGCTTTGATTTGGGAAAATAGCAGTGATCAGCGCATTGACTTCCGTCCCAAAGCGTTGCATGTCCGGTAGCGTCCGACCACACCGTCACTTCAAATACCAAGTGCCCTCGTTTGCGCGCAAAGTTGCTCTCGCTTGGGTTGGCCACCGTTTCATCCGGCGCATCGAGGTGTTGTTCGATGAATTCAAGCAAATCCTTGACGCGAAACAAATACTGTTTACCGTCGTCGCCCGATACGG
>CBDTZF010000057.1:0-11276 GCA_965364825.1 uncultured Rhodocyclaceae bacterium
CGCTTGTCGATGATCGCCAGATCGCATTCCATGCGTTTGGCAAAGGCGCGCGCACGCACCACACCGCCGACGTCGGGCGACACCACCATCAGGTCGGAATGCTTTTGCTTGTCCAGATCGGCCAGCAGCACCGGTGCAGCGTAAATATTGTCCACCGCAATATCGAAAAACCCCTGGATCTGGTCGGCATGCAGATCCATCGTCAGCACACGCTGTACGCCGACCGCTTGCAGCATGTTGGCCACGACCTTGGCGGTGATCGGCACACGCGCTGAGCGCGGCCGGCGATCCTGGCGCGCATAGCCGAAATAGGGAATGGCGGCGGTGACGCGGCCGGCCGAAGAGCGCTTGAGCGCATCGACTAGAATCACCAGCTCCATCAGATTTTCGTTGGTCGGAATGCACGTCGGTTGCAGGACAAAAACATCCTTGCCGCGCACGTTCTCAAGCAGTTCGACGTTCACTTCACCGTCGGAAAACCGGCCCACGGTGGCGGCTCCGAGCGAGATGCCAAGCCGGCGCGCAACGTCCGCCGCCAGTTTCGGGTTGGCACTGCCGGTAAATACCATCAGGCTGCCGTGAGCCATACTGCTTCTCCGCTGCCGCAAGGCCGGGATGACAAAACAAAATCGGGCAGGCATCGCGCCTGCCCGATTCTAGTGTTGGCTGGGGAGGAAGGACTCGAACCTTCGAATGCCGGAATCAAAATCCGGTGCCTTAACCAACTTGGCCACTCCCCAAAAAATCGCTCGCCCGTGCTACCCGACAAAGTGGCGCAGTGGATGTTCGGCAAGACTGCGCACCGGCCATGCCCGCCACGGTGATGGACACGCATGCACGATCTCCCGTGCGGCCTGCTCGCCCTCGACACTCGCAAAAAGACAGGCACCCGAGCCTGTCATGCGCGCGGGCGCAAAAGCGCCCAGCCAGTCGATTGCATCCCCGATTTGCGGGTAACGCGCTCGCGCGACCGGTTCAAGATCGTTCCGGGTCGCGCTCATCGCGAAGTCGGCTATTCTGATGATTTTCGTATTTCGCGTCAACTCCTGCGCCGCGAAGATCTCCGCCGTCGGCACCGTAATTCCGGGCAACACCACAACATACCAACAGCGCGGCAGATCGAGCGGCGACAATTGCTCGCCGATGCCCTCCGCAAAGGCGTTGCGACCAAACACAAAAAAGGGAACGTCTGCACCCAGTTCGAGCGCCAGCGTCTGCAACTGTGCTCGACTGGCATTGACGCCCCATAAGCGGTTGAGCGCCAGCAGGGTGGTCGCCGCGTCCGAACTGCCACCCCCGAGGCCGCCACCCATCGGGAGCACTTTATCAATAGTGATTTCAGCGCCAAGCGAGCACCCGGACCAGGCTTTCAGGCGCCGCGCGGCGCGCACGGCCAGATCATTTTCGGGCGGCACGCCGGAGATATCGTTGGTGCGCAAAATCTCGCCGTCGTCACGCACGCGAAAGCTCAGACGGTCGCCCCAGTCAAGCAGCTGGAATGCGCTCTGCAAGGTGTGATACCCATCGGCCCGGCGACCGGTCACATGCAGGAACAGATTGAGCTTGGCCGGCGCAAGGCAGTCGGCGGCCCAGTTGGTTAAAGCCACTCGTCGACGATCAAACGCAAACGGGCATCGCCGCGCGACACGTCAATCGAACGCGGTAGTGAACCCGGCGTTTCGTTCGCATACGCGGGATAGCGAATCGTCCAGCCGTTGTCGACCAGCCGCAACGGCCGGCCCAGTGCGTCGGTTTCGCGAACGTCTGCGGGCGCCACGACGCCCGCCTGCAGCCAGCGCGGCATCGCCTCGACTGGCACGGCCATGCCGAGCATGCGCGCCAACAACGGATTTATCGTGTCAGTGTAGGCTTTGCCATCGGCAAGCAGCAGGGTCGCGCTGCCGTTATCGTGATTCAGTCGTGCCACGCGCTGGCCAAGCGGAGAGAAAAAGTCCCAGCGGTCGAAATCCGGTGCGTGCTGCCAGGAAAAACGCCCGCTGACCGCCTCGTCGCCGTTGCGCGCCGCCAGTCGGCCGCGCACATGGAAGTGTGACCGCACTTCGCGAAAAACGACGGAATCCGCAGGCTCGAGCACGGGCGGCGTCGAAGCGCATCCGGCAACCACGAGCGCCAGCAGCCCCGCGCGTAGCCAGCACATCACAGACCGAAGCGCCGCATCGTCGCCTTCAGCAACGCGTTGTCGGCATCCTCGTCGGCGGCTTCCCGCCAGGTCTGTCGCGCCGCGTTGGCATCGCCCGATTTCCACAACACTTCGCCCAGATGCGCGGCAATTTCGGGATCAGGGCGCAATGCGTAAGCCTTACTCAGAATGTCGCGCGCCTCGTCCAGCGCACCGCGCCGGAAGCGCACCCACCCGAGACTATCCATGATGAACGGATCATCCGGCTTGAGTTCAACCGCTTTGCGAATCAGTGTCTCGGCTTCCTCAAGTCGATCGCCACGGTCGGCCATCGAATAGCCGAGGGCGTTGTAAGCATGTGCATAGTCGGGATTCAGGGCAATCAACTTGCGCAGTCGGCCTTCCATCACTTCGAGCCGATCCATGCGCTCGGCCAACATTGCCGACTCGTAAAGCAGGTCAGGATCGTCGGGCGTGAGCAGCAAGCCTTTGTCGACCGTGACCAGCGCATCGTTTAAGCGCCCGGCGTCGCGCAACAACTGGGATTCGACAAGGAAATAATTGGCCCGCGTTTCGGGCGTGTCGCCCAGCGCGCGCAAGCGCTTGCTTGCCCCCTTGAGATTGCCCTGTGCGGCCATCACGCGAGCAATCTGCATTTGCGCCTGCTCCCGGCGCGGCGATTCGCTCACTTCATCGTAATAACGAATCGCGGCGCGACTGCGGCCTTCGCCTTCCGCGACCTGCCCGAGCCCGATGGCGATCGCATCGGAATCGTGATAGCCATCGCCCTTGAGGGTCAGCAAGTGTCGCTTGGCAGCGCCGAAATCTTTCATTTCGAGCGCAATCATGGCCACCGTATAGCGCGCCGTCTGGTCCCCCGGCTCTTCGCTCAGCACCGCCTCGAAGGCGGTGCGCGCCTCGGCATAGCGCTTGGCGCCGATCAATGCACGACCATAGCCGCGCTGCACGTCGGCGCTGCCGGGATGGGCGGCGAGGAAGGACTCCAGTGCGTGCAAGGCAGATCGCGGGTCCTTTTCTTGCAGAATCTGCGCCTTCAGCAATATCGCCTGCGACCAGTCGGGCCGACGAATCAGCGCCTCGTCGAGCGCGGCCAGGCTGCCGACTTCATCGCGCGCCGTATACGCAGCGTGCGCGCGTGCGAAGTGCGCCTCGGCGTACTCTAGATAGGGTTCGGTGACACGATTGACCAACCGCTGTGCGGCGGCTTTGTCAGCCACCCCGCCAAGCACGCGATTGAGGCCAAGCAGCGCGCCGGGAACGCGCGCACCGGCATCGGCGAGCGATTCGTCCAGACGTGCCTCGATCTGTTCGAGTGACAGCGTCGCCCCGGCCAGCGTGCCCGAGAGCACGCGCTGCGCATCGCGGGATTGCGGGTCGAGTTGAGCCCACACGCGCGCCGCCGCCTGCGCCGCATCCATGCGCCGTGCGAACAATGCCACCTCGGTCGCACGCTGAGCGACGCGCGCATCGTTCGTCGTGCGCAGCAACCGCAGGTAAATCGGCACCGCCACGTCGAGGCGACCTCGCGCGACGGCGATCTCCGCGAGCATCACGTCATACAGAATTTGTGCGGTCGGAACATCCTGTGCCGCCTGCGCGGTGACATTGCCGCCCTCGGCGCTGAAGGCGGGTGAGCCCACGCCAAGCACTGCAAACACTGCCAGTGCGGCCAGGTGCCGCCGAGAGTGTGAAAAAACAGCCATAATTTCGGTCCAAAGAGTTGCGGGTTAACCGTTGCCGTGGCACCCGCCCGCGTCGCTGCATCGCCGGGCGCAATGCAGCGCGCGATAGTTTGATTGCATTTTGCCGGATCGGTTCGGCAGCTGCCAACTGACTGGCGCACGATACACTAAGGCGTTTCGAGCGCTCCGTCGTACTGTATGCCTGAATTGCCTGAAGTCGAGACTACCGCACGCGGCATCGCGCCGCATCTGGTTGGCGCGCGCGCCACCGGCGCCACTATCCGCAATGGCCGTTTGCGCCAGCCGGTGCCCGCCTATCTGGCAGCGCAGCTGTACGGCCGCATCCTGCGCCAGGTGTCCCGGCGCGCCAAATACCTGCTGCTCGATTTCGACAATGGTCAGGTGCTCGTCCATCTCGGCATGTCGGGAAGCCTGCGCATCGTGCCGACTGGTAGCCCGCCGGCCAAACACGATCATGTCGACCTGCATTTCGGTGAAAGCACGTTGCGGCTGCGCGATCCGCGCCGTTTTGGCCTTGTATTATGGCTCGACGCTGACGCGGCAACGCCGGCCATGCTGACACGGCTCGGGATCGAGCCGTTGTCAGATGCCTTTGACGGTGCCTGGTTGTTCCACGCGACGCGCGGCGCGCGAACCCCGATCAAGACCTATCTGATGAACAGTCACCGCGTGGTTGGCATTGGCAATATCTATGCGTCGGAAAGCCTGTTCCGCGCCCGCATCCACCCGCTCACACCCGCCGGCCGACTCGGCCGCCAACGCTGCGCCCGACTGACCGACGCCATACGCGACACGCTGCGCGAGGCGATCGCCGCCGGCGGTAGCAGCCTGCGCGATTTCGTCGGCAGCGACGGCGCGCCGGGCTATTTTCAGCAGCAGTATTTTGTCTATGGTCGTGGTGGCGAACCTTGTCGCATCTGCGCGCAGCCGATCAGGTGCAAAACGGTCGCGCAGCGCTCGACGTTTTTCTGCGCGCGCTGCCAAAGGCGCTAACCTTGCTGCGCCAGCCGTTCGTCGCGTCCCTTCGGCCACCCGTGGCCTGATCGGCCGGACGGTTTGCAGTGCGACCGCTGCCCGTTATGATGATACGTTGACGATTAACTCGACCGGGCGCCATGCGATGCGCTGATGAGGTAGGCAATGACACTGATCGATCACTTCTCCGAATACGGGCGCTGGCGCGCTGAAACCAGTCACGCCGTCAGCCGGTTGCGCCGTTGGCTGACACAGAACGAAATCGGTGATGCGCAGGGTGACCTGCGTCTGCAGTACGTGCTCGATCGGCTCAAGGACGACAAGCTGACGATCGCCTTCGTCGCCGAATTCTCACGGGGCAAGTCGGAACTCATCAACGCGCTGTTCTTCTCCGACTACGGCAATCGGGTGCTGCCCTCAAGCACCGGCCGCACCACGATGTGCCCGACCGAATTGCTATGGTCCGAAGGCGACACGCCGCAGATGCGTCTGCTGCCGATCGAATCGCGCGAAGACGCGATGACGGTGAGCGAGATGAAGCGCTTCACCAACATGTGGTCCAGTTTTCCACTGGATGTCGACTCGACCGAGGCCTTGCAAACCACGATGTCGCGGGTCAGTGAAACCAAGCGTGTCAGCAGCGAGCGCGCCGAGGCGCTCGGCTTCATGATCGACGCCGAGGGTGACGACGGCTTGCAGCCCGACGAAGACGGCATGGTCGATGTCCCGCGCTGGCGCCATGCCGTCATCCATTTTCGCCACCCGCTGCTGGAGCAAGGACTCGTCGTGCTCGATACGCCGGGCCTCAACGCGATCGGTGCCGAACCCGAACTGACACTTTCCTTGCTGCCCAACGCGCACGCGGTGCTGTTCCTTCTTGCTGCAGACACCGGCGTGACGCAAAGCGACCTCACGGTGTGGCGCGACTATGTCAATGCCGGGCAACGCCGCGAAGGCCGGCTCGTGGTGCTCAACAAGATCGACAGCCTGTGGGACGGCTTGCGTGACGAGGCGCGCATTCGCGACGAACTCGAGCGCCAGGTGGCCTCGGTGTCGCGCAGTCTCCAGCTGCCGGCCGATCGTGTGTTCCCGATCTCGGCGCAGAAGGCGCTGCTGGCACGCATCCAGAACGACCCGGCGCTGCTCGAACGCAGCCGCATCAGCGCGCTCGAAACGGCCTTGTCGGAACAACTCCTGCCGGCCAAGCAGCAGATCGTGCGCATATCGACGTTGGCGGAAACCGACGATCTCGCCATCCACGCCGACGAACTGTTCGCTTCGCGCCTCAAGGGTGTGCGCGAACAACTCAAGGAACTCACCGAACTGCGCGGCAAGAATCAGAACGTCATCGAATACATGATGCGCAAGGTGCGCTCGGAAAAAGACGAATTTGAAGCCGGATTGAAGAAGTTCTACGCCGTGCGCAGCGTATTCACCAACCAGACAAATACGCTGCTCGGCCACATCGGGCTGGACGCCCTGCGCGACGAAACGCGGCGCACGCGTGAGGCCATGCTCGATTCAAAGTTCTCGCGCGGCCTGCGCGGCGCGATGACGGATTTCTTTGCCCATCTGCGCGAAAACCTGCGCAAGTCAGCGAACGAGGCAGAGGAAATCTCGGGCATGCTGAGCGCCATGCACAAGCGTTTCACGGTTGAGCATGGTCTGCGCCTGGCGCCACCGGCGAGCTTTTCGACGCAGCGTTACGAGCGCGAAATCGATCAGTTGCAAAAAGCCTTCAATCAACAACTGAACAATACGCTGACGCTCATCACCACCGAGAAACACGTCCTCACGCAGCGGTTTTTCGAAACCGTCGCGGTGCAGGCCCGGCGAACATTCGAAGTGGCCAACCGCGATGTCGAACACTGGCTGCGTGCGGTGATGTCACCGCTCGAAACCCAGGTGCGCGAATATCAACTGCAATTGCGCCGCCGGCTCGAAAGCGTCAAGCGCATTCACCAGGCCACCGACACATTGGAAGACCGCATCATGGAGCTGCAACAACAGGAAACCGATCTGCTCGCCCAGCGCGCGGAACTGGCACGCGTGGCGCAGGATGTTCGCGACGCAATGGGCGAAGGCGCTAGCACCGAGGCCGCCGCTGCGGCGGCATAGACACCAGCCACCCCGATCCAAAAAAAGCGAGGCCGCGGCCTCGCTTTTTTTTGAGCGCGACGCGCCGCCTCAGCCGCCTCAGGTTTTCGTCAGCTCGACGAACTTCTCCATGAGTTGATCATGCGTTTCCGGCATGTCGGGATTCAGCGGGATACAGTCCACCGGGCACACTTGCTGGCACTGCGGTTCATCGAAGTGACCAACGCACTCGGTGCATTTACCCGGATCGATCTCGTAGATCTCCTCGCCTTGGTAGATCGCGTTATTCGGGCATTCCGGCTCGCACACATCGCAATTGATGCATTCGTCGGTAATCATCAGGGCCATGATTCTATCCTCTGCTATTGCTTTCCATCCAGCTTCTGGCTCAGACGCGCGTGCACCGCAGGATGGACAAACTGGCTGACATCTCCGCCCAATCGGGCGATCTCACGCACTATGGTGGCGGAGATGAACATGTACTCTTCATCCGGTGTCAGAAACACCGTTTCGACATCCGGAAACAGCTTGCGGTTCATGCCGGCCATCTGGAACTCGAACTCGAAGTCGGATACCGCGCGCAAACCGCGCAAGATGATACGGGCACCGCGCGTCTGCACGAAGTCCATCAGCAGGCCGGAAAAGCCGGTGACCTCGACGTTGTCGTAATCGGCGAGCAGTTCGCGCGCCATGCCGACGCGCTCATCGAGCGAGAAAATCGGCGCCTTGCTGTGGCTCGCGGCGATTGCAACCACCACCTTGGAGTACATCAACGAGGCACGCCGGATCAGATCCTCATGACCTCGCGTCATCGGGTCGAAGGTCCCCGGGTAAATCACCATGCCGTCCGTCATGTGTGCGCTCTCCGCATCAGCTGATAGCAAACCTGCCCCGCGCGCCCTTTCCGCTCGGCGTGAAAGGCGCCCAAAGCCGCGACGGGGGATTCCGCCTCGAGATACAACCAACCGTCAGGTGCGACGAGCCGTTCGAAAAAAGGCGCAAGCCGCGCCATCCAGCACTGATCGTAAGGCGGATCCAACACCACGAGATCGTAAGCTTGTGTGACGGTGGCGGCGAATTTTAACGCATCGCAGCGCAACAACTCCACCTGCGTTGCGCCGAGCGTGGCGATTTGCTGCTTGAGCACGGCACAAACGCGTGGATTTGACTCGACCAGCGTCACCGACTGCGCACCGCGCGAGGCGGCTTCAAAACCAATGGCGCCGCTACCGGCGAACAGGTCGAGGCAACGCCAGCCGGTCAGATCCTGCCCGAGCCAGTTGAACAGCGTTTCGCGCACCCGGTCGGGCGTCGGGCGCAGGCCGGGCACGCTGGCCACCGGCAGCAGGCGCGAACGCCACTGCCCGCCGGTGATGCGCACCCGGCTCAACGCGCGGCGGCCTTCTCCGGCGTCTGATCGCCCTCGCCGCCGACGATGACGGTCACCAGGTGCTCCGGCAATACGCGACGTTTGAATGCGTCGCGCACCTGTGCAGCCGTCAATTCCGACACTGACCTCGGGTAGATTTCGAGCCAGTCGGCCGGCAAACCGTAATAACCGATCACCGCGACATAGCTGAGCAGCTTGGCGTTGGAGTCGATGCGCAGCCCAAAACCATCGACGATATTGCTTTGCGCCGCTTCCAGCTCTTCCTGCGTCGGCCCTTCGTCAATGAAATGCTGCAAGGTCTCGCGCACCACTGTAATTGCCGCGTCCGCCTGTTGTCCGCGCGTCTGCAGACCGATCTGGAAGGGACCGTCGACCTTTTGCGGCTCGAAATAGCTGTACACGCTGTAGGCGTAGCCGCGCTTCTCGCGCACTTCCTTCATCAGGCGCGAGACGAAGCCCCCACCGCCGAGCACATAGTTGCCGGTCACCAGTGCGTAGTAATCCGGGTCGTCGCGACGCATGCCCGGCTCGCCGATCATGATGTGGGCCTGCTCGGCCGGATGAACAATACGAATCTCGCGCCCCTCCGGCAGTGCCGGTTCGGGCAGCGGTGCGGGCGCCTGACCGTGCGGCAGGCCGCCGACAATCTGCTCGGCGAATCGCTCGGCGTCGGCTCGCGTCAGATCGCCAACCAGGCTCACATGTGCTGCTGCGGCAACGTAGCGCTGGCTGTGAAAATCAACCACATCGTCGCGCCCGATCGCCGCCAGACTCGCCTCACTGGCCGATCTGCCATAGGGATGATCGCCGTAAATCGCTTGTCTAAAGTCGCGCTCGACAAGATACGCCGGCTGCGTTTGCGCCTCCTTGAGCCTGGAGGTGGCGCGGCCACGCTCGCGGGTCAGCACCGCCTCGGGAAAAGCGGGCGCACGCAGCACTTCGGTGAACAGTTCGATCGCGCCATCACGCTCTTCGGGGTAGGAGAGCGTGCGCAAGCTCACCGAGGCGCGATCGGTGTCGGCGCCGGCGTTGAACTGCGCGCCCAGATCGGCGAAGCGGTCGGCCAGTGCATTCTCGTCGTGCGTTGCCGTACCGGCGTCCATCATGCCGGCAGTGAGGGTGGCCAGCCCGGCCTTGTCGGCCGGGTCATAAGCGCCGCCGGCGGCAAAATCCACCTGGACATCGACAATCGGCAGCGCGTGGGTTTCGACAAAGGACACGCGTGCGCCCGAGGGCGTCGTCCATTGCTGTATATCGACGGCGGCGAGTGCCATGGGACTGGCGACAACGATCGCCGTCGCCAGTGCTGACCGCGCGGCGCGGCGAATCTTCGAAAAAGCTTGAATCATGCAGAACTCTCAGTGAGGAACAGCGATGGCGGGGCGCGGCTCGGTGGCGGTGATCGGCAGCGGGACGAGGATGGCGACAGTCAACTGCTCATCGGAAAAATACCGTTTCGCCACCGCCCGCACCTCTTCGGCGGTGACGCCGCGAATGCCTTCGAGCATGGTGGCTTCGTCGCGCCAGGAGAGCCCCACCGATTCGAGCATGCCGATTTCCATCGCCTGCCCCATCAGGGAATCGCGTTTGTACACCCGGCTGGCAACCGCCTGCGTCTTGACGCGCGCCAGTTCGTCAGGCGCCACACCCTCGGTCTGAATGCGTGCCAGCTCGGCGCGCAGGGCCGTCTCGACTTCCTCCACCGTCTTTCCGGCGGCCGGAGCGCCATCCATATAGAACAGCGAGGGGCCGCGACCGATACCGTCGTAACCCGCGCCAGCCGACACCGCCACTTGCGCTTCGCGCACGACGTTTCGTGAAAGCCGCGCGCCGGCATAGCCGTCGAGCACGCCAGCGAGCACCTGCAAGGCGTAGACATCCCGGTCGCCTGCCGGGTCGCGCAGCGTTGGCGTATGCCACGCCATCGTGACATACGGCAAATCGGCCGGCGCGCGCACCTTGATACGGCGCTCGCCACGCTGCGGCGGCTCTTCGATACGGCGACGCGCCGGCAGCGCCTGATCGCCATTGAGCTGCCCGTAGGTTTGCGCGGCTTGCTTGAATACAGCGCTATGGTCCACATCGCCCACCACCACCAGCGTCGCATTGGCCGGCTCGTACCAGTCGCGATACCACTCGCGCGCATCCTCGGGCGTCATGTTGTCGAGATCGGTCATCCAGCCGATCACCGGGCGGCGGTACGGAGACGCGTGATAGGCCGCGGCCATCAGCTCTTCATACACCATCGAGCGCGGCTTATCCTCGGTGCGCAAGCGGCGTTCTTCCTTGACCACCTCGATTTCCTTGGCGAAGGCTTCGTCGTCGAGCTTGAGGTGGCGCATGCGGTCGGCTTCGAGCGTCATCATGCGCTCGAGCTGATTGGCCGGCACCTGCTGGAAATAGGCGGTGTAATCGCGGCTGGTGAAGGCGTTGTCGCGCCCGCCGACGCCAGCGACGATCTTGTTGAACTCGCCCGGCCCGATCTTCTCCGTACCCTTGAACATCATGTGCTCGAGCACGTGGGCGACGCCCGACGAACCGTCGATCTCGTCCATCGAGCCGGCGCCGTACCACACCATCTGCACCACCGACGGTGCCCGTCGGTCCTCCTTGACGACAATCCGCATGCCGTTGTCGAGTCGCGTCTCGAAAGTGTCAGCCACGTCGTCTGCCGCGCTCGCCAAGCCGGCGCTTGCGAGAAACGCCAACGCGACCGTCATCGTGCGCCAACGCACGCCTACCTGGTGGTTCAACCTAAAAACGGCAGTTGACCGCTTGTCGTTCTCGCAAAGTATTGATTGCATGTAATTTTCTCTCTTCGGCAAAGATCACCCAATGGGTGAGAACGCTACACGCCCGATTGCGCGCCTGGCGGGCCGCCTGGCTGCGTTACTCGTCGTAGCAGGGGCCGCTCCTGCGTCCTCCTCGCGCCTTGCCAGACGACCCGCCA
>CBDTZF010000058.1:0-11263 GCA_965364825.1 uncultured Rhodocyclaceae bacterium
TCTATCGCGGCGGGCGATCGCCGTCACCCGCCCTGCGGTCAGGCCCTGATCCGGGGACCGTCCGGCGTCGCATGGGCGGCCAGCGCGCGGTCAAAGCCCGCGACCACGTCGGCGTGCGGCGGACTCATGCGGCTCACCACGACGACCACGATCCAGCACAGAACGAAGCCCGGAACGATCTCGTAGAGGTCGAAGATGCCGCCGGAGAGCTGCTTCCACACCACCACCGTGACCGCACCGACCACCAGTCCTGCTGCCGCCCCGTTGCGCGTCATGCCTCGCCAGTAGAGCGACAGGATCACCACCGGGCCGAAAGCAGCACCGAATCCGGCCCAGGCGTAGGCAACCAGATCCAGTACGCGGCTGTCCGGATTCATGGCAAGGACAGTCGCGATCAAGGCAACGCCGACCACGCTCAGACGGCTCACCCACACCAGTTCTTTCTGGCTCGCATCGCGGCGAAACATCGAGCGGTAGAAGTCTTCCGCCAATGCGCTCGAGCACACCAGCAATTGCGAATCGACCGTACTCATGATCGCCGCCAGCACCGCCGCCAGCAGGAAACCGGAGACCCAGGGATTGAACAGCACCTGGCAGAAGGTGATGAAGACGGTTTCAGCGTTTGCCAGCGGCTGGTCGGCAAAATAGGCGATGCCGGCGTAGCCGGTGAAGATCGCGCCATACAGGCCGAAGATCATCCAGGCCATATTGATCAGCCGCGCCGTGGGTACATCTGACGCGCGGCGGATGGCCATGAAGCGCACCAGAATATGCGGCTGACCAAAGTAGCCCAGTCCCCACGCCATCAGCGACACGATGCCGAGGATCGTCATTTCATGGAAAACGTCGTTATTGGCGATCTGAATTGCGCCCGCCCGTTCGGTGACCACACTCCAGCCGCCGATTTCGCCGATGGCGACGAACGGCACCAGAATGAGCGCAATGAACATCAGGATGCCCTGCACGAAATCGGTCCACGACACGGCGAGGAAACCGCCCAGAAAGGTGTAGGAAACAATGACCACAACACCCGTCCATAACGCCACCTGATACGACAGACCGAAGGTATTCTGGAACAGGGTTGCGCCGCCGACGAGTCCGGCCGAAACGTAGAACGTGAAGAAGAGCAGAATGACGATCGCCGAAATGACACGCAGCAAGCGCGACCGGTCAGCAAAGCGGTTCTCGAGAAAGTCCGGGATTGTCAGTGAATCGTTGGCAATCTCGGTGAACACCCGCAATCGCCGCGCGATGAACTGCCAGTTAAGGTAGGCACCAATGACCAACCCGATGCCGATCCATATCTGGTTCATCCCGGCCGCGTACATTGCTCCCGGCAAGCCGAGCAGCAACCAGCCACTCATGTCGGACGCCCCTGCCGACAACGCGGCAACTGCCGGATTGAGCCCGCGTCCGCCCAGAATGTAGTCGGAAAGGTTGCTGGTCATTTTCCAGCACCAGACGCCGATCGCCAGCATACCGGCGAGATAGATGCCAAATGCGCTGAGCGTTATCGTATCCATGTCACCGTCTCCTTATGTTTTTGTAATCCAGGTGACAATGGACGCGACAAGGATGCCCAACATGGGTACCAACAGCCAGAACCAGGTCGCGGTGGTCAGTGATTCGCTCATGCGTGTCTCCTCCTTGCGTACGGGGATTCTTCGTTCCTGCGACTGCCCTGAAGACTATACGCCCCGACGATCCGGGCGTCAGCCATAAGGCGTACCGTTCGGCGAGCCGGTCGAGCCGGGCGGCGTGTGGACATAGTGCGGGATGGCCGACCGGGCGGTCGGCGCTGGAGATAGTACCGATAGCGCTTTGGCGAAAACACAACGGACACAAACCCGGCCACTGGAGTCAGTTGCCGTAAACGCCACAGGCCGCCCTTGAAGGACGGCCTGTGGCGGTGAAACTGTGGCGCGCTCGGCAGGATTCGAACCCACGACCCCCTGGTTCGTAGCCAGGTACTCTATCCAACTGAGCTACGAGCGCAACCTAATCGAGCATTATAGAGTGCATAAGCACCGTGTAAAGCTCGCCGTGGCGGAGACGGAGGGATTCGAACCCTCGATACCGTTTTTGACGGTATGCTCCCTTAGCAGGGGAGTGCCTTCGACCTCTCGGCCACGTCTCCTCACCACAGGGCCGCGATAATATCGGTTTAGCGCCAGCCGGTCAAACCGCTTCATTCCGCCTCGGCATCCAGCCCGAAAGCCCGGTGCAGCACGCGCACCGCAAGCTCCAGATACTTTTCGTTGATGACCACCGAAATCTTGATCTCCGAGGTCGAGATCAACTGGATATTGATGCCCTCCTCCGCCAACGTGCGGAACATCAACGAAGCGACACCGGGATGCGAACGCATGCCCACGCCGACCACCGACACCTTCGCCATGGTCGCGTCACCGCGCACTTCACTTGCACCGATGTGCTCACGCACCTTTTCGAGCAGCGCGATCGTGCGGTCGTAATCAGCGCGGCCGACAGTGCAGGAGAAGTCGGTGGTGCCGTCACGGCCCAGGTTCTGGATGATCATGTCCACATCGATCATTGCTTCGGCGATCGGGCCGAGAATCTGGTAGGCCGTACCGGGCTTGTCGGGCACACCCAACATGGTCAGTTTGGCCTCGTCACGATTGAATGCGATGCCGGAGATGATCGGCTGTTCCATAACGTTGTTTTCCTCAACAGTAATCAGTGTGCCCTCACCCCCGTCTTCAAAACTGGAGAGCACGCGCAGCTTGACCTTGTACTTGCCGGCAAATTCGACTGCGCGGATCTGCAGCACCTTGGAACCGAGGCTCGCCATTTCGAGCATCTCTTCAAAGGTGATGCGGTCGAGCTTGCGCGCCTCGGGCACGATGCGCGGATCGGTGGTGTAGACACCGTCGACATCGGTGTAGATCTGGCATTCGTCCGCCTGTAGCGCGGCCGCCAATGCCACTGCCGTGGTGTCCGAACCGCCGCGGCCGAGCGTGGTGATATTGCCCGCTTCATCAACGCCCTGAAAACCGGCCACGACGACCACGTTGCCATCGTCCAGATCGCGCCGCATCGGCGTTTCGTCAATACTCAGAATGCGCGCGCGCGTGTGCGCACTGTCGGTCAGAATCCGCACCTGCCCGCCGGTATAGCTCTTGGCGCGAATGTCAATGGCGTGCAAGGCCATGCACAGCAGGCCGATGGTCACCTGCTCACCGGTCGATACGACGACATCGAGCTCGCGCGGCGTCGGCGTCGCGGTGACTTCCTTGATCAGCCCGAGGAGCCGATTGGTCTCGCCACTCATCGCCGACACGACAACCACGACCTGGTGTCCGTCCGCGCGGAATCGCGCAATCCGCTCGGCAACCCGGTTGATCCGCTCGGGCGAGCCGACCGACGTGCCGCCGTATTTTTGAACGATGAGCGCCATAGCATTCCTTGCAATTACCTGGCCGGAATTAGCCTGAAATCAAGCGCCGTATTGTACCCAATGGCAGTTGCACACAGCCTGCCGCGTAGTAAAATGAAAAAAAACCCCATGCAAATAACCAATACAGTTATATTGGCGACTGTAAGAAAATGCTTGTGTGTTGCGAGGGGTGGTGCATATAATCCATTCGTCGTACAACTAAAGTAATACAGGGTGGTGCGGCGAAGTTTACCCAGAGACGGAAGTCATATTCGTACAAAATAAGTTGTGGAGAGGCCAAAGACATGAAAGGCATTGAAAAGATAGACGTTCGCGAGATCCGACGTAAGCTCGGTCTTAACCAGTCCGAGTTCTGGTCACAGATCGGCGTCACGCAAAGTGGTGGCTCGCGCTACGAGAGCGGGCGCAGCATTCCGCGCCCGGTTCAGGCGTTGCTGCGTCTCGTGCACATCGAGCATGTCGACATCGACAAGGTTCGACGTGAGGATCTGGAAGTGTCCTCGTACCTGAAAAAGAACAAGCCGGATCTGTACAAGGACATCAAGAAGGAAGCGCGTAGCGCACACAAGAAATAGTCCGGAAAGTGCGGACGTAGTAGATCAGGGGCTGACCTTAACGGTCAGCCCTTTTTGCGTGATGCGCGCTGCGATCTGCTCGAGCGCCGCTTCGCTCAAGGGCGAAACACGCGACGCCGCGCTTTGCATCGAGGGTCGCGCGACGCCGTACAGCAACACGCCTTTCAATGCATCCACGCCCGCCGCTTCGAGACATGCAAGATAGCTCTCGATGTGCGCTGGTGTCGGCGCCTGGCCATCCCAGCGGAACATGCAAGTCTGCACCCAGGTCGGGCACAACGCAGCGCAGGTCTTGAGTGCCCGCGAAATACTCGCTGGCGAAAGCTTGATCGAATTGATGCGCTCGATGTCGGCTGCGGCGCCGGCGTCCACCTTGAACCACACCTCACCGCCGGCCGCCGCGATCCGTTTGACACCGCGTTGCACGACCTCGCGCAGCATCAGGCTGCCGTTGGTAATCAGGCGCACGGGAACATCCTGCAAGCCTGCGTCATCACGCAGCGCAATCACCCGCGCGACGATGTCATCGAAGCCTTCCGCACTGGTGGGCTCGCCGTTGCCTGAAAACGCAATGTCCTGGATTGTGCGCAGGCCCTCCGGCACATGCTGCGTTAGATAGTCACCTTCTGTCAGCGCGTGAAGAAAGCCCGACAGTTCCGATTCCAGCACGGCCATATCGATCGGTGGCGCCGCCCCGCGCACGAGATTCGGCACCTGGCAATACACACACGCCCAGTTGCAGGCATTGTTCGGATTCAGATTGATCCCCACCGACACGCCGCCGGCGCGCCGCGACAACACCGGATAGACATACGTCATGCCGGCAAAGTCACGCCGATGATCATTGGTGCGTAGTTCGCGCATTTCCATTCCTCTGCCGGGCTCGCCCTAAGATTCAGTCTAAAAACGGTCGTTGGACGCGCTCAAGTGTGCGACTGGCGGGCCGTCTGACAAGGCGCGAGGAGGCCGCAGGTGAGGCCCCTGCCAGGACGAGCAACACCGGCAGGCGGCCCGCCAGTCGTGCAATCGAGCGCGTAGCGTACTCACCGAATGAGTGAGTCTTGTTAAAGCGAAAAAAATTCAATTCAAACAATCGTTTAGATAGGCCAACAAGCGGCCAACTGCCGATTTTAGGTTCAATAGTTGCAATGATATAATCCGCCGCCTTTTCGGGGAAATCAGCATGCGCATCACCCGTCGGCTGGAGTTCGACTCCGGCCACCGCATACCGGACCATGCCAGCCAGTGCAAACACCTGCACGGCCACCGCTATGCCATCGAAGTCACGCTGACTGGCGAGATCATCCACGCTGAAGAAAACCCGGCCAACGGCATGGTCATGGACTTCGGCGACATCAAGCGCATCGCAAAAGAACACGTCGTCGACGCATGGGATCACGCCTTTCTCGCCTATCGCCACGATCACCCGGTGGTCGACTTTCTGGCGACGATTCCCGACCACAAAACGGTGTTGCTCGACGACGTGCCGACCGCCGAGAATCTCGCGTTGATCGCCTTTCGCCTGCTCGATTCGCACTATCAGGACAGCTTCGGCAACCACTTGCAACTCGAACGCGTCCGCCTTTACGAAACCCCCAACTGCTGGGCCGACGCGACGCGCTGATCGGGCGCTTCCAGAGCGCGGGGGTGCGTCCGTCTCATGCGCGCGCTTGGTGATACGATCGCGGTCATCTCACGCCGAGTGCACACGAGTACTCTGTCCAGGTGATCTTTGCGGGTTCAGTCAGTCATGGAGCGGTCCAGTGCAAGGCGTTTTCTCGAAGCCATAGTGGACCTATGTCGAGAGGAAACAACGCAGCAATGGGCCGCTCCATGGCTGACCCGCAGGGCCTTATTTGGTACAAGCGGCAGGCCGTCCTCGGCCGCGTTGCACTCCCTTGCCATAGGCCCGCGCGCCTCGCCGAGAACGGCCTGCTTGACGCTGAACGCGAAAATATCACCTGGACAGCGTACTGAGGTTTGCCCGTGATCGATTGGACCATTCTGGCGGTCGCCGCGTTCCTCGCCGGCATTCTCAACAGCATCGCGGGTGGCGGCACCTTCCTCACCTTTCCGGCACTGGTTTATATCGGCATACCGCCGGTCGCCGCCAATGCCACCAGCGCGGTTGCGGTGTTTCCCGGCTATCTTGGCGGCGTCGCCGGTTTCCACAAAGAGCTGCGCGAACTGGAACCCAGCGTGCTGGTGCGTCTGGTGATTCTCAGCCTGGCGGGCGGCCTCGCTGGCTCGCTACTGTTGCTGGTGTCGTCGAACGCGGTGTTTTCGCTGATCGTGCCGTTTCTGCTGCTCGCTGCCACCGCCTGTTTTGCGTTTCAAACGCAGATCCAGCGCTGGACGTCGAGCAGCCGCTTTGCTGTAAAACCCTATGGCGCTATTGGCACGATGATTGTGTCGACCTACGGTGGCTACTTCAACGGCGGCCTCGGGATCGTCCTGCTGGCGCTGTTTTCGCTCTGGGGCATGACCAATCTCAACACCATGAACGGCTTGAAGAACGCCGTGTCGCTCGTGGTGTCGGCCATCTCGGTGGTCACCTTTGCCGTTGCCGGCGTGGTCCATTGGCCTGCCGCCGCCATCATGATGATCGCGGCCGTATTCGGCGGCTACGCGGGCGCCTGGCTGGCGCGCAAGCTCAGCCGCGCGGTAGTGCGCGCTATCGTGATCGTGATCGGTCTGTCGATGAGTGCGATCTTTTTCGCGCGCCTGTTCGACTGATTCCAATCGACAAAGCCACCGCTATCCTGACGATCATGGCGGTTGGCGCCGCCACCCCTGTCCATCAAAGGCAGCGCGCGCAAGATACGTAGGGCGGGGTTCAGCCCGCCACGACGCCCGGCGAGGCACTGATGGCCGGATGAACCCGGCCCTACGTCATCGTTACATCGCGTTGTTTCACGCTAACCAATGCCGTAGCGGCGCAGGCGCGCGGCAATCGCCGAATGCGAAGCGCCCAGTCGCTTGGCGAGCCGGCGCGAGGACGGGTAGTCGGGGAATAGCCGCCCGAGCAGATTTTTCTCGAAATCCGCCACGGCCTGTTCAAGCGTTGTCACTTCACCCCCCGCTCCGGCGGCAACCGGCGCCGCTGCACCCGCGAGTTCAAGATCGTGGGCACCGATCACCCGTGTTTCCGCCATCGTCACCGCACGAAATATCGTGTTCTGGAGCTGTCGCACATTACCGGCCCAGGCGTTGCCCAACAGGGCGCTTTGTGCCGCCGACGACAAGCGCAGGGTCGGTCGGGCGGCCTGCTCGCAAGCCCGCGCGAGGAAGAATTCGGCCAGCGGCAGGATGTCGCCTGGGCGTTCGCGCAGCGCCGGCACGTGAATATTGAGCACATTCACGCGAAACAACAGGTCTTGCCGGAAACCACCGCGCGCCACCATGTCATCCAGATTGCGGTGAGTCGCGCTGATGATGCGTACATCGACTTTCGCCTCGCGATCACCGCCGACCCGCCGGAAACTGCCGTCGTTCATGAAGCGCAGGATTTTCGCCTGCAAATACGGCGACATCTCTCCGATCTCGTCGAGAAATACGGTGCCGCCGTCGGCCAGTTCGAGTAAGCCGGGCTTGCCGCCGCGCAGCGCACCACTGAACGCACCGGGCGAATAGCCGAACAGTTCGCTTTCCGCCAGGCTTTCCGGCAGCGCGGCGCAATTGAGCGCGAGGAACGGTTCGGCGCGACGACTGCTGCCGGCGTGGCAGGCGTGCGCAAGAAGCTCCTTGCCGGTGCCGGTCTCACCGGTGATCAACAAGGGCGCGTCAACCACTGCCATACGCGCCGCGCGCTGCTTGAGTTGCGCGATTTCCGGCGAGCTTCCCAGAATCGCGTCGAAACTCCCAGCGTTAAAGTTCTGTAGCGCGCTCATGCGTTCGCCCAACCGGCTGGGGGCGTGCAAGGTCAGTACGGCGCCGGCCACCCCACCGCCACTTTCATGCAGGGGAATGGTTTCCAGCATGTAGGGCTCGCCATTGACTTCGACCTCGCGCACCGACATTTGATAACCGCCGTCAACGGGTGCGTCGAGCAGCGCAGGATTTGCGATCAGCGCCTGCATCGAGGTTCCCAGCAGGTCGGCTTCCGGCAGCCCGCTCGCCAGCACCGCGGCACCATTCGCAATGATGATCCGCCCCATAGCGTCGACGGCGAAAATCGGATCGGCTTGCGAGGCGAGCAAGGCCGTAAGATAGAGGCGTCGTTGTGCACCGGGCAACATCGCCACGACGTCGACCGAGCGGATGTCGCGCACCTGTTGCAGTTGGTCACGCAGCCAGTTGAGTCCCGCCTGGTCGAGCGCCGGCGCCTCGATGTAGATGTGCGGCGGCTCGACCTCGACCGCGGTGACACTCAATGCGCGATGGGCAAGTACGGCAAGAATCTCCTGGGCAATCCCGACCCTGTCGGCAAAAAGAATATCAATGCGCATCGCAACGTCTGTCCATGTTTCAATACAGTGTATTTAATCCAGTACATTTATTACAAGTACCTGATTTACAGAACAATTTGTCGCTCAACTACGCCAACATAGGTGAACTCGTATTGTTTTTCATACACTCCTTCACTACGCTCCACCAAAAATATTGAATAACCTACTGAAACGATTGATGTTTTGACTCTGGCACGGGCGTTGCTTATACCCATTCAATTGGCAGCACCGTCGCGGTGGCCTTAGCCCCGAATCCAAACCACAACATTGGAGAATCAACATGCATGTTCTCGTCCTTGGTAGCGGTGTCATCGGGGTGACGATGGCCTATTACCTCTCGCGCGACGGTCACGAAGTTACGGTCATCGAACGTGAGGCCGGTCCCGCCCTGGAAACCAGCTACGCCAACGCCGGCCAGGTATCGCCCGGATATTCGGCGCCGTGGGCCGGGCCCGGCGTTCCGATCAAAGCCATCAAATGGATGCTCATGCACCACAGCCCCTTGGTGATCAAGCCAATGTTCGACCCGGCGATGTGGCGCTGGAGCCTCGCCATGCTGCGTAACTGCACCGAAGCGCGCTACGCGGTTAACAAAGGCCGCATGGTGCGGCTGGCCGAGTATAGCCGTGACTGCCTGAAGGCATTGCGCGCCGACACCGGCATCACCTATGACGACCGCGCCCAGGGCACCTTGCAGTTGTTCCGCACGCAACAACAACTCGACAGCGTCGGCAAGGACGTCGAGGTGCTCAAGCAATACGGCGTGCCCTACCAGGTGCTCGAAGGCGATGCCTATGTCGAATATGAACCCGCCCTCAAACTCACCAAGGACAAATTCGTCGGTGCACTGCGCCTGCCGACCGACGAAACCGGCAACTGCTTCAAATTTACCGAAAGTCTCGCCAAAATGGCCGAAGCGCAAGGCGTGAAATTTCGCTACGGCGTCAACATCCAGGGCATCGAACGCGAGGGCGACCGCATCAGTGGCGTGCGTACCGATGTCGGCGTGGTAACTGCCGACAAATACATCGTGGCATTGGGCAGCTATTCCGCACCGATGCTCAAACCGATCGGCATCCGTGTGCCGATCTATCCGGTCAAGGGCTTCTCGATTACCGTGCCGATCACCGATGCGAGCATGGCGCCCGAATCGACGATCATGGACGAGACCCACAAAGTGGCGGTCACCCGCCTCGGTGACACGATACGCGCCGGCGGCACGGCACAACTCTCCGGCTATGATCTACAGCTCAACGCTGCCCGGCGTGACACACTCGACTTCGTTGTCACCGACCTGTTTCCCAAGGGCGGCGATGTATCAAAGGCCGAATTCTGGACGGGTCTGCGCCCGATGACGCCCGACGGCACGCCGATCCTCGGCGAGACCCGCTACGACAACCTCTTCCTCAGTACCGGACACGGCACGCTGGGCTGGACGATGGCGACCGGCACCGGCCGCGTCATGGCCGATTTGGTCGGCGGCCGCAAACCCGAGATCAGCATGGAGGGCCTCACCGTCGCACGTTACGGCTGACATCCGGCATTACGAAACCAGACGCGTAGGGCGGAAAAGCGCAGCGCCTTCCGCCGTATGGAGCTTACATCCGGCGGATAACGCCTTCGGCTCATCCGCCCTACGATGTTGCGCCCACGTCGTGTGTCATGGTCAGGGGTGGCGGCGCCAACCGCCATGATGGTCAGGCGTTCTTACTGCTCCAACGCCTCGTCGAGCACTTCCACCCAGTGTTTTACCGGTGTGGTGGTTCCCGTTCGCAGGTGCTGGATGCAGCCGATGTTGGCGGAAACAATGCACTGCGCTTCCACCTTGGCGAGGTGACCGAGTTTGCGATCGCGCAGTTGGTAGGAAAGCTCGGGCTGCAGCACCGAGTAGGTGCCCGCTGAGCCGCAGCACAAATGGCTTTCTTCCGGCGCCAGCGCGACCTCGAAACCCAGCGCATTGAGCTGTGTTTCCACCTCTCCGCGCAGCTGCTGGCCGTGTTGCAGAGTGCATGGCGAATGGAAGGCCAGCTTTCGTTCGCTGCCGGGTTTGACGCGGCCGCGCAACGCCTCCACCAGATCGGGCAACAACTCGCTCAGGTCACGCGTCAATTCGCTCACCCGCGCCGCTTTCTCTGCGTACTTTGGGTCATGCGCGAGGGCATGACCGTACTCCTTCACCGTCACGCCGCAGCCGGAGGCGTTCATGACGATCGCTTCGGCCGCGCCGGAATCGATCAGCGGCCACCACGCGTCAATGTTGCGACGCATGTCGGCAAGCCCGCCTTCATGATCGCTGAGGTGGATACGAATCGCACCACAGCAACCCGCGCCGTCGGCCACTATGGTCTGGATGCCGGCTGCGTCGAGAACGCGCGCCGTGGCGCTGTTGATGTTGGGCATCATCGCGGGCTGAACACAGCCGGCGAGCATCAGCATCTTGCGTGGGTGTTCGCGTGATGGCCAGTTGCTGGCACGCGCGCCGGCCGGCGCGGGCACCTTGTTCTTCATTGCGCCGGGCAACAACGGGCGCATCATCTGACCGAACTTCATGGCCGGCGCAAACAAAGGCGAGGTCAGCCCCTCCTTGAGCAGCCAGCGCACGGCACGCTCGGCGGCCGGTCGTTGGACGCGCGCATCGACGATGCCGCGACCGATGTCCACCAGGCGGCCGTACTCGACCCCACTCGGGCACGTGGTCTCGCAGTTCCGGCAGGTCAGGCAGCGATCGAGGTGAAGCTGGGTGCTGCGTGTAACCTCGGCGCCTTCGAGCACCTGCTTCATCAGATAGATACGACCGCGCGGGCCATCGAGTTCGTCGCCCA
>CBDTZF010000059.1:0-11235 GCA_965364825.1 uncultured Rhodocyclaceae bacterium
CGCCCGGCGTTGAACGCCCGCGTCGCAAGGTGGCAGGCGGTGCCGGCCAGATCCACTGCGTTGTGATGGAAGTGGACGTCCGTCACGCCGCTTGTCAGGCCTTCGCGGTGGCGCGCGAAATAAGGAACTCGGCCAGCAGCGGCACTGGCCGGCCGGTCGCGCCCTTGGCTTCGCCGGACACCCATGCCGTGCCGGCAATGTCCAGATGCGCCCATTTGTACGAGCTGGTGAATTTCGACAGGAACGCCGCCGCGGTGATCGTGCCGGCGAAGCGTCCGCCGATATTGGCCATGTCGGCAAAGTTGCTCTTCAGCAGGTCGTGGTATTCGTCCCACAAGGGCAGTTGCCAGACACGATCGCCGCTGATCTGGCCCTGGTCGATCAGTTCGCGCGCGAGGTCGTCGTTGTTGCCCAGCAGGCCGCTGGGAATCCTGCCCAGGGCGACGACGCAGGCGCCGGTGAGGGTGGCAATGTCGATCACGCAGTCCGGCTTGAAACGCTTGACGTAGGTGAGCGCATCGCACAGGACGAGGCGGCCCTCGGCGTCGGTGTTGAGCACTTCGATGGTGCGGCCCGACATCGAGGTGACCACATCGCCGGGCCGCGTGGCGCGCCCGCCAGGCATGTTTTCGCTGCTCGCCACGACGCCGATGACGTTGATCGGAAGCGCTATTTTTGCGATCGCCTTAAGCGTGCCGAAGACGCTAGCGGCGCCGCACATGTCGTATTTCATCTCGTCCATTTCGGCGGAAGGCTTGAGCGAAATGCCGCCGGTGTCGAAGGTGATGCCCTTGCCGACGAGCACGATCGGCGCCTCGTCGGACTTGCCGCCGTTGTATTCCATGATGATGAAGCGCG
The DNA here is from genome assembly GCA_965364825.1 of uncultured Rhodocyclaceae bacterium. Taxonomy (GTDB): domain Bacteria; phylum Pseudomonadota; class Gammaproteobacteria; order Burkholderiales; family Rhodocyclaceae; genus Nitrogeniibacter. Next base: position 859 of record CBDTZF010000059.1, read on the forward strand.
GCGGCTCGTGCGCGCCCTTGGCCACCGACAGCAGCGCCCCCATACCGAGCTTTTCCATCTGCCCGGTGTTGAGCACGGTCACCTTGAGCTTGAATTCCTTGCCGAGTTCCTTGGCCGTGTTGGCGAGATAGGATGGCGTGCATACGTTGGCCGGCAGATTGCCGAGGTCGCGCGTCAGTGCCATGCCTTCGGCGATGGCGAGGCCACGGTCGATGGCGGTTTTCAGTGCCGCGCTGACTTTGCCGGCGACGAGAAACTGGATCTTGCGGATGCCCTTTTTGTTTTCCTTCTTGTCCTTGCGCGGCGCATCGAATTTGTAGGCTGCCACGGCAATGCGGCGGGCGGCTTGCTGGGCGCGCCAGTTGGCGTCGCGGCCGGGAATGTCGACATCGATCAGGCACACCGTGGCGTCCTTGCCGGGAAGGGCGGCAAGCGCTTTGCCCACAGAACGCGCGGCATCGTGAAAGGCCTTGTCGGACAGCTTTTCGGGCTTGCCCAGGCTGACCAGTAGTACGCGCTGCGCGGCCACGCCGGGTAGCGTTGGTATGAGCAGCGTGCTGCCGGATTTGCTGTCGAGATCACCGCGTTCGAGGATGGCGCTGAGCGCGCCGTCGCTGGCGGCATTCAGCTTTTCGGCCGCTTCGGTGAGCGTGCCATCGCTAAATACGGCCACGACGATGCAGGCGCGCTTGAGTTCTTCGGGGGTTCCGCTCTTTATGGTAAATTCCACGTGCTGTTCCTTTGCTGGCCGGTGTCACTCGGAGTGTGGCTGATTATGGCCCGCCGGCCGGTAGCCGTCAAAACCCACCCTCTATTTTATTGTCATTCGCGCGATGATCTTTCTGCGCGCTGCCCAGCGTGAATTCGCCCATACCGCCATCGCGGTTTTCGTCGCCTTGTTCGCCATTCTGGTGACCACGGTGCTGATCCGCCTGCTCGCGCAGGCGGCGGGGGGAAGCGTGCCGCCGGATGCGGTACTGGCGCTGATCGGTTTCGGCGCGGTGGCGCAGTTGCCGATCGTACTTTCGCTCACTGCGTTCATCGCCGTGCTGATGTCCTTATCACGCAGCTACCGCGATTCGGAAATGGTGGTGTGGTTTTCCGCCGGCGTGCCGCTCACCCGCTGGATGTCGCCCGTCTTGCGCTTTGCCGTGCCGATGGTGCTGCTCATCGCCGGTATCACCTTTGTGCTCGCGCCGTGGGCGCAGTTGAAGAGTGTCGAGTACCGCAACCGCCTTGGTGCTCAGGACGACGCGGCGCGAGTCGCCCCGGGGGTGTTTCGCGAATCGTCCGGCGCGCAGCGCGTGTTCTTTGTCGAGGTCGGTGCCGGAGGCGACGGTCGGGTGCGCAATGTGTTCGTCAGTTCGGTGCAGGGCGGCAAACTCGGCGTGATGGTGGCCGAGGAGGGATTTGTCGAGACGCGTGCCGACGGTTTGCGCTTCGTGGTGCTGGAGCGCGGCCGCCGCTATGAGGGCACGCCCGGTTCGCCGGATTATCAGGTGATGCGGTTCGACCGCTACTCGGTGCGCCTCGACACCCAGGCGCCGGGTGACGTGCCCCTGCGCACCCGCATGATGTCGACGACCGCGCTGCTCGCCGACCCGAATCCGTCCTTTCGCGGTGAACTGGCCTCGCGCATCGGGCTGCCGATGTCTGCGCTGATCCTGTCGCTGCTGGCGATTCCGCTGTCCTTCGTCAATCCGCGCGCCGGCCGCACCAACAATCTGGTGCTCGCCCTTTTGACTTATCTGATCTATAGCAATGCCATCAGCGTCAGTCAGGCGTGGATCGCTCAAGGCAAGATCGGTTTTTTCGTCGGCGTGCTCGCACCGCATGTGATCATGATAGCGGTGCTGGTGGCGCTGTTTTACCGGCGTCTGTCGATTTATTCGATCTGGCAGCGGAGGGCGGCGTAGTGCGCACGCTGCGACGCTATCTCGCCAGCGAGGTGATCCGCGCGACGCTGATGGTCCTGCTGGCCTTTCTCGGGCTGTTTGCCTTCTTCGATTTCGTCAATGAACTCGACAACATCGGTCAGGGCGGCTACGAGCTGCATCACGCGCTGGTGTACGTGATTCTTCTCATCCCCGGGCGTGTATATGAGCTGATGCCGATCGCCGTGCTCATCGGCACGCTGTACGCACTCACCAACCTTGCGCGGCACTCCGAAATCACCGTCATGCGCGCGTCCGGTCTGTCGACGGCGCGCTTGCTCGGCGTGCTCTCGCTGATCGGTGCGCTGTTCGTCGTGCTGACCTTCGTTTTTGGTGAATTCATCGCACCCCCGGCAGAAAAGGCCGCGCAGCAATGGCGGCTTACCGCGCGCGGCAATACGGTGTCGAACGAGTTGCAGTCGGGGCTGTGGGTGCGAGACGGGCGGCGCTTCATCAACGTCAAGGTGCTCACGCCGCAGCGCACCATGCAGGGCGTGCGCATCTACGAATTCGACGACGGACTCGCGTTGCGCACCATCAGTTATGCGCAACGCGGCGAGTACGAAGCGGGCAAGGGCTGGCAGATGAGCGACATTGCGCAGACCGTGTTCGAAGTCGATCGCACGCGCATTGAGCATCTCGCCTCGCTCAACTGGAAGTCGGATCTGACGCCCGAGGTGCTGAGCGTGTTGATGGTGTCGCCGGAGCGCATGCCGGCAACGACCTTGTACGCGTATTTGCGACACCTTGAAGAAAACCATCAGAAGACTGATCGGTACGAGATCGCCTTGTGGAAAAAGCTGGTGTATCCGTTCGCTGTGCTGGTCATGATGGCGCTGGCGCTGCCATTCGGCTACAGCCACGACCGCATGGGCGGGGTGAGCGTGAAAGTCTTTGCCGGCATCATGCTCGGCGTGACCTTTCATCTGCTCAACGGACTGTTTTCCAATCTGGGCGTGATCAATGCATGGCCGCCATCCGTGGCGGCGCTGGCACCCAGCATGCTTTTCCTGCTGGCGGCTGCCGGCATGTTGTATTGGGTCGAGCGGCGCTGATACTGCCGAAAGCGCCAATGAAAACGGGACCTCTGAAGGTCCCGTTTTTTAACCCAAAAACGGCAGTTGGCCGCTTGCTGGTTTATTTTTGCACTGGGCTGGCCGACTTGCGTACCAGCTTTTCCTTGATACGCGCGGCCTTGCCGGTGCGTCCGCGCAGGTAGTAGAGCTTTGCGCGGCGCACATCGCCACGACGTTTCACTTCAATGCCGGCAACCAGCGGCGAGTACAACTGGAAGGTCCGCTCGACGCCCTCTCCCGACGAAATCTTGCGCACGATGAACGACGAATTCAGTCCGCGATTGCGTTTCGCAATCACCACGCCTTCGTAGGCCTGCAGACGTTCGCGTACGCCTTCCTTGACTTTCACTTGCACGACCACGGTGTCACCGGGGGAAAAATCGGGAACGGGGTTGTTTTCGATCAGACGAGCAATTTCTTCCTGCTCGAGCTGGGCAATCAGATTCATCGCGTTACTCCTGGTTGGTCGTTGTGGCCGGTGGCCTTGCATGCAGAGCAGGTCGCCACCTGATACATGCGTTTTTCATTGTGGATCTTCCGGCACGGAGGCCATCGATCCCTGCTGATGTTCCTGCTTGAACAATTCAAGTAGAACAACTTCTTCTCGGCTCAGCACCCGCTGCGCGAGCAGGTCGGGACGTTGCAGCCAGGTGTTCCCCAGCGCCAACTTGTGGCGCCAGCGCGCGATTTTCGCATGATCCCCCGACAAAAGCACGTCCGGCACCGCATCGCCATGCAGGTCGACCTCCGGTCGGGTGTAATGCGGGCAGTCGAGGAGCCCTTCGACAAACGATTCTTCAATCGCCGAGTCCGCATCATTGAGCACGCCGGGCAACTGACGGATGATGGCGTCGAGTAACACCATCGCGGGCAATTCGCCGCCCGACAGCACGAAATCGCCGAGCGAGATTTCTTCATCGACGCGCGCGTCGATCAGCCGCTGGTCGACGCCTTCATAGCGTCCGCAGAGCAGCGTGAGGGCGGGCGCGTCCGACAGCGCCATCACCTTGGCGTGGCTGAGCGGGTGACCCTGCGGTGACAGATAGATGACCGGACCGCGGTCGCCGTGTGTTTCGCGCTGCGCTCTACTCGCAGCGTCCAGGGCGGCGGTAAGCGGTGCCCCCAGCATGACCATGCCGGGTCCTCCGCCGTAGGGCCGGTCATCGACCGTCCGGTGGGCGTCCGCGGTGAAATCGCGTGGGTTCCAGCATTGCAAAGTGCACACATGGCGGTCAAACGCACGACGACTGATGCCGCTGCCGGTGAGCGCGGAAAACATTTCTGGAAACAGCGTGACGACGTCGTAACGACGGACCGCGTGCGGGGGCGCCACGATGCGCCTACCAGTCCTTCTGCCAAGTCACGTAAATGCGGCCTTTCTCGGTATCGACGTTGTTGACGTACGCCGGCACAAACGGAATCAGCCGCTCACATTCGGCATCGTCAACCTGCAGCACGTCGTGCGCGCCGGTCGACAACAGCGTCGTGACCTTGCCAAGCACCTCGCCGGCCGCGTTTTCCACGGTCAGGCCGATCAGATCGCCCCAGTAGTATTCGTCATCGTCCGGCGCCGGCATCGCTTCGCGTGGTGCACCGAAATACAGGCCTTTGAGCGCTTCCGCCGAATTCCGGTCCGATACGCCTTCGAAGGCTGCGATCACCCCGTTGCCGTGCTGGCGACAGGCGCGCAACGCCCGCGTGTGCCATTGCGTATCAGGCGCCTCGTCATTCGCGCACAGCCACCACTGGGGCATCGCTTCCCACGCGAGTGGGTCGTCCCCATAGGGATGCAGCTTGACCCAGCCCTGAATGCCAAAAGGGGCGCCTATGCGCCCCATGACGATCACACCGCGCTCCGCTTGGCGATATCAGGCGGCGGCTTTGGCAGCCTGCTTGACCAGACGGACAACGGTCGGCGAAAGTTGGGCGCCGTTTTGTTGCCAATGGCTCAGGCGATCGGTATCGACGACAAGACCTTTCTCATTTTCAGTGGCCATCGGATTGTAGAAACCGACGCGCTCAATGAAGCGGCCATCGCGGCGATCGCGCTTGTCGGCGGCAACGATATGGAAGAAGGGGCGCCTTTTGGCGCCGCTGCGTGCAAGGCGAATAACAACCATCTCGGTTTCGTCCTGATAGAAGAATCGAAAAGGGCGAAATCATAGGCGATTTCCCCCGAAAAAACAATAGCTTTGGCGTCAGCCGGGAAAGAGGTCGGCGATCGCGCGTTGTATATCTTTCGCCGCTGCCGCCGGGTCGGGCGCGTTACGTATCGGGCGGCCGACGACGATGTAGTCGGCGCCGTTGCGAAATGCCTGTGCGACGTCGAGCGTGCGTTTCTGGTCATCGCTCGGGCGGTTGAGCACAGGTCGGATGCCGGGGGTGACGACGAGCAAGCGCTCGCCCAGTTCGCGCCGGATCATCGGCGCTTCGAGGCCTGATGAGACGATGCCGTCGACGCCAGCTTCGAGTGCGCGGCGGGCACGTGAGAGGACGAGTTGTTCGACATTGCACTGAAAGCCGAGGTCGTCGAGGTCGCCCTGATCGAGACTGGTGAGTGCGGTCACGGCGAGCACCTTGAGATCGCCCTTGTCGATGACCGCGGCTTCCATCATTGCCTGGTTGCCGTGGATGGTCGCCAATGTGGCGCCGCGGCCCGACAAGGCACGGATCGCAGAGCGCACGGTTTCGGGCACGTCGAAGAACTTGAGATCGACAAACACCTGCTTATTGCGCGCTACCAGCCAGTCGAGCAGTTCAAAGTAGCCACCGGACATGAACAGTTCCATGCCGAGTTTGTAGAAGCCGACATTCTCACCAAGCGACTCGACGAGGGCGCGCGCGGCGGTGGCGTCGGGCAGGTCGAGGGCGACAATCAACCTTCTGGCAGGATCGATGGGTTTGTCAGAGCGGTAATCGGGCGAAGATGATTGCATGGCGCGGCTGTCAGTGGGAAAGTAACGGTTATTCATACGATCGTTGGCCGCATGCTCGGTATCACGGGCGGCCTCGGCATTGTGCCAGAAAGCGATTGTGAGCCAATCAAATGGGTTGTTTCCGTATCGATGACGCGTCTGAAATCCCTGTCGGACTCGCCTCGGGCTGACGAGGCTGGACAAGCAGCGCCGATATTCGCGTGGCTGGCCACCGAGCCATCCGCCGATCCGGTGCTTGATCTTCCAGAACTTGCCGGCATGCTCGATTCCATGCTGTCGGCGGGCCTGCCGGCGGCGCCGTTGCGCCGGGCGCTCGAGCTGTTCCTTCTACGCACGCGCGACGCCCGTGAGATGCTGGTGCCGCGTCTGGTCGAGCGTGCCCTGCCGTTGCCCGAAGACCTGTTCAACGCGACGACACAACTCGAAATCATTTCGATGACGCTGGCCAGCGGCTATGTGCGCGTCATGGCCGACGCGGCAGCCGGTGAGTTCGCGCCACATCATGGTCCGGAGGTGCTCGCCACGCAGGCGCTGGACATGCTCTCCGATGCGTTGTGGCTGGCCGGCATGAAAGGCGCTTCGGCGCGCGCCGGCTTGTGGGGCGAGGCGCACCGGATCTTTCATATCACCAACATTGAAGCGCGAACCACCAAGCTGTCGGCGGCGCTGCCGCGCGGGCCGGTGCAAGGTGCCTACAAACGTTTGCTGACGCTCGCGGCAGCGCAACCGGAGGCGCTGACGGCGCGCGAGCTGGACTGGACGGTGCGTTATCTGGAACAAAGTGCGTGGCGCGCGGAGCTGTCGGCGCAACCGCGCGGCGACATCGAAACCTGGGATTACTGGATCGACCCGGCGCAGGATGATGGCCCGGTGGCAATGGTGCGGCGCGCACCGCCGCCGGTCGACGGCATGCTTTACTTTTCAGCCGCCGAACTCGCGCGCTTGGCTACGGGGCACCTCGAAAGTCTCGAGCGCGCGCTCGACGCGGGCGATGACGTCATGCCGGAGGGTGATCTGCTGGATCTACCGGCCGGTCTGCCGCCGGCAGACATTTCCAAGTTGCTGCGCTGTTTGCGTGAACGCTGGGCGATGCCGCCGCGGCGCGAGCAGGTGCGGCGGCGTTTGCAGTACGACGTGCAGGTATGCATCGGACTGCGGGCGGTGTGGCGCATGAAGCATGCCGGCGAAGCGGCGGCGCACATCGTGACGTGGCGGGTGGTCAACGAGAGCCCGGGCGGATACGCCATCATGAGCGTCGAGGCCGACCCCGGATCGCTGGCGGCGGGTATGGTGCTGGCATTGCGCAGCGAGCCCGAGTCGCCGTGGGCGGTGAGCATCGTGCGCTGGGTGCGCTCGGATTCCCCCACCCAGGTGGAGTTGGGGCTGCAGGTTGTCAGCACCGCGGCGACGCCGGTGCGTATCGGTTTTCGCGGGGGTGACGGACCGGGCGAAATGATGTCGGCGCTGGTCCTGCCGCCGCTCGCCGGCGTCCGGCGTCATCAGGCAATCATTGCGCCCGCGGGTTCGTACCGTTCGCGGCGTTTCCTGTTGGTGCACGAAGGCGAGCGGATTTATATCGCGCAGGGCCGATTGCTGAGCCTCGACATGCAGACCGCGAGCATGGAACTGTTCCAGTTCGAGTACGACCCTTATCCGGTTTAACCTGAAAACGGCAGTTGTCGGGCCCGCCAGCGGCACACTCGGGCGCGTCCAGGTCTAATCCCGCACCGCGCCGGCAAACAGTTGTGACACCGGCATGTTGGCGTGATTTAGCGCGCGTGAAACCAACGCCGCAGCATCCCCCGCAAGCGGATCGCCGCGAAGCGCGCCAATCGCCGCGGGTGAGACGGCAAAGTGTGTGAGAACGTCGGCAACGCTGATGTCGTCAATGCGCCGCGCCAGCAGCCAGTTGTCCGTTTCCGAGTGTGCGATCCAGCCGGCTTCCAGCATCGTTTCGAGCAGTTCACCGCCGCTGGCCGGGGTTTGGCGCGCGGCGTTGAACAGCGCATCCGTATCGCTGGTGACGCCGGTACGCTGCGCTTCGGCGAGGTGACGCAGTACCAGCAGTGCGCCGTAGGCGGTCGAGCCGGGAAACGTTGGCAACGCGCGGATGTGCGACAGATAGGCCGGAATGGTGGCGGCCAGGATTGCGCCCAGCAGCAGCGCGACCCACGACAGATAAAGCCACAGCAAGAAAATCGGCAGCGTGGCGAAGGTGCCGTAGATGAGCGCGTAAGTGGGGAAACGCGCAAAGTAAAAGCCCAGTGCGCGTTGCATTGCAACGAAGATCAGCGCTGCGGCGAAACCACCGATCAACGCATGCCACAGCTTGACGCGCCGATTGGGGATGCTGAAGTAAAGAAACGCATACAGCAACCCGAGCAGGATGACGGGGATGGTGCGAAAAAGGATGAGGCGGAGCCACGGGGGATCGTTGACCCAGCCCAGTGAGGTGCTGATGAGGTAGCTGGTGGCGGCCACACTGGCGCCGAGCACCAGCGGACCGAGCGTGAGCACGACCCAGTAGATGGTAATGCGTGCGATCAGCGAACGCGGGTGTGGTACGCCCCAGATGGTGTTGAGCGCGCCATCAATGGTAAACATGAGCATGAGCGCGGTGACGATCAGCACGAGCGAGCCGATCACTGTCACGTTGCCGGCTTGTTCGCTGAAGTGGATCGCGTAGGCGGCGATGATTCGCCCCGCTGTATCCGGCAACAGGTTGTCGAGCAGAAAATCACGCAGGCTGTCGCCAAGATAGCCGAAAGCCGGGAAGTTGCTGAACACCGCAATCGCTACGGTCAGCAACGGCACCAGCGCAAGCATCGTCGTAAAGGTCAGGCTGCCCGCGGTTTGTGGACAGCGGGTATCGACAAAGCGACGAACCAGTAGACCGAGAAATTCGCGGATGTGCGCAAAGGGCATGTTTACGGGACTAATGCGGCCTTGACCAGACGCCCGAAGACGACGGTTGATCGCTTGCTGACATTGGCACGGTATTTTGCATAGTGACGATTTCCCTTTGCTCGGCCTCACCCAAGTGTGAGTGCGCTACACGCTCGCTTGCACGGCTGACGAGCCGCCCTTGTTCGTCGTTTCAGGGGCCGCTCGTGCGGCCTCCTTGCACCTTGTCAAGACCACCCGTCGCCGCACCCGGGCGCGTCTCACTGCCGTTTTGAGGATAATCCATCCCATTCTATCCAATGAGCGATTCCATGAAAGAAGTGCTTGTGCTTTATTACAGCCGCAAAGGCTCGGTGAAGGCGCTTGCCGAGTGTGTGGCGCGCGGCATCGAGAGGGTGCCCGGCGTGGCCGCGCGCATGCGCACTGTGCCGGCGGTCAGCACAGTGTGCGAGGCAAGCGAAGACAGTATTCCGGCCGATGGCCCGCCCTACGCGGAGTTGGCGGATCTGGAAGAGTGCATTGGTGTCGCAATGGGCAGCCCGACGCGATTCGGCAATATGGCGGCGTCGATGAAGTATTTTCTCGATGGCATGATCGGGCCGTGGGTTAACGGCACGCTGGTCGGCAAGCCGGCGTGCGTGTTCACATCGACCGGTACCCAGCATGGCGGGCAGGAAACCACACTGGTCAGCATGATGCTGCCACTGATGCATCACGGCATGCTGATTCTTGGCTTGCCTTACACAGAGGGTCGCCTGTCGACCACCCGGTCAGGTGGCACACCGTATGGTGCCTCACATGTGTCGGGACCCGATGGCGATCCATCGCTGAGCGAAGACGAGCGTGAACTGGCGCTGGCGCTGGGCGAACGGCTGGCGCGTGCGGCGCTCGCGCTGGAGGCCGCGCGATGACGGAACAACGTCTGCGCGTGGCGTCGTCAGTATTGTGGTTCGCGCTGATCGTGGTCTGCGTGGCGTGGGAAGTGTGGCTGGCCCCATTGCGTCCCGAAGGTTCGTGGCTCATGCTCAAGGCACTGCCCTTGCTACTGCCGCTGTTCGGCATCCTGCACGGCCGCCGCTATACCTACCAATGGGCCTGCATGTTTGTGCTGCTGTACTTCGTCGAAGGCGTGATCCGGGCCAACGATCCAAACGGTGTGGCGCTGTGGGCGCGAGTCGAAATCGCCCTCACGGTCGCGGTGTTCACCACCATGGTGCTCTACGCCCGCCTTACGGCGCCCTCACGGCAACGCAAGGCGGGGTAGATTTTCTCCGCTTACAACTGCGGATTCAGACGCTCATATTTACTGTGCAATTTGTTGAGCGCGTTGAGGTAGGCCTTGGCAGAGGCGACGACGATGTCGGTGTCGGCGCCTTGGCCATTGACGACTTTGCCGTCGCGCGCCAGCCGCACGGTCACTTCGCCTTGGGCATCGGTGCCGGTGGTGATGGCATTGACGGAGTAAAGCAGCAGTTCCGTACCGCTCTTGGCCACCTGTTCGATCGCCTTGAATACCGCGTCGACCGG